>CAZZPH010000377.1:0-2876 GCA_964655725.1 uncultured Hyphomicrobium sp. | reverse complement strand
AGCCGCGGGACGGTTCCGCGTCGTTCAATACACCGCTGGGGGCTGTCCGCCTGTTGCGGGCCTCGACATCGCAGGCCGCCCCCACTGCCGCGCCTTTAACGAACGAGCCCTGGAATTGATCGGCTCACTGCGCCCGCAGGTCGTCGTGATCTCCGCGCGCTGGGCGGTCTATCTGCCCCGGGTTGTGGGCATGAACGATATCGGCGCGGCGATCGAGAGCGTTCGCAGCCGGGGGGCGGCATTCCTTCTTGTGTCTCAGAGCCCGAACTTCGATTTCGCACACCCCTATGATTTCGTCTATCGCAAGGGCCGGAAGCAGGCGCGGATCTCGTTTGACACCGCGCTCAATGCGCAAATCGCAGCACTTAGCCCGTCAAATGTCTTCGATCCGCTGCCGGTGCTGTGCGATCACGACACGTGCGATGTGCGCCGCAACGGATCGTTTCTCTACTTCGACGACGGGCATTTCTCGCTTGAGGGCAGCCGGATTTTTGCGCGGGCCATGATGCCGAGGCTAATTGCGCAGGTGGCAGGTGCGAGGTGACAGGGCCGGTCCTGCGAGGTTTGCAGCGCCAGCGCCGGCCAGTGCGGGAGCCGGCTCAGTAATAACCGTAAGGCGACGCAGCCGTGCGAATGCCGAGGTTGCGATGGGTGATGTCGCGCGCGGATTCGATGGGGACCCGGGCGCGCGGATAGCTTGATACGATCAGCGGAGCTGGAGCTGCCAGCGGTGTGGCGGCCACGGTTGCGGGCTTGCCTTCTCGGTCAGCTGGGCGGGGCCTCTTGGCAACTTTGTGCCTTTGCACTTTGGCAGGAACGTTTTCGCTCCCGGTCTGCACGACGATCTGTCGTGACGGCTCGGTGATCCGCCGTGGCTCGGCGTTTTCCATGCGCGCCAGATACTCCTGCAGCGGCATGTCAGGCTCAGACATGGCCAGGACAATGCGGGGCTGAGGAACCTGAAGCGTAGAGGGTGAGCGGGCTTGGGCGGCGAGAAACTTGTCGACCCGTGAAGGTGCTCGCTCAGGCAAGGCGAGATCGGCGTGAAATGCCGGCACCGCGCTGCCGGCCAGGACTGCGGCGTGGGACAGCAGCGCGCCGCATACGGTCCCGAGGGCGCTGATGCCCACCACGTAAGCGCTCACGTCTTTCAGCCGGAATGTCAAACGATTGAACATGGTTACGCGGTACGAGACCAAACGGTTGAAGACACTGCAGGGACGCATTCGCGGTGGGCGTGGTCCGACCTGCGCCGCGACAGGGTTTATACGAACGATCCCGGCGCGGCCAGACCTGATGGACGCCATCGTAAACGTCTTAAAGGATGAGATTTCAGAGTATTATCAGAGAAACAGTCTTTCCGGGGCGGGCTGCGTCACCGGAGCGCGCGGGAGGTCCGTACTCAGCCACAAAAATGCATTGCGCGGCCCCTGGGGTTACCAGGGACCGCGCAGGGTTTCGATCGCGCCGCAGACGGGAGAAGAAGCGCGACCGTGTCGCTTGGCTGGCTCAGTCGAACTTCAGGGTGAAGCCACCGAAGATCGTGCGGCCCAGGCCGGGTTTGATGCCATCGGCCATATCAGCGACGTAGAGGTCATCCGTCAGGTTCGTACCGGCGACAAATAGCGAGAGCTGATCGGAGAAGTTGTAGTTGGCACGGGCTGACAGTAGCCACTGGTCATCAACCCTACCACCGATGATTTCATCGATGTCGTCCGAGCCGCAACCAAAGTTGATTCCGAGATTGTCGTCATCGTCTTCCGTGACGCATACCAGCGGCCGGGAGTTCTGGCTGTTGGTGAAGAAATCGCCGCGGTAGGTCGCCGTGACACTCGCATCCCACAGGTTCTTGTAAGCGACGCCCAGTGTCAGGTTTGCAAAGTGCTCCATCGTGAACGGCAGCCGATTACCGGACACGTTCTCGATGGGCGTGACGTCTTCAAACAGCGAGTCGAACCCGCGATCGATTTTGCCATTCGTGTAGGTGTACTGGGCCTCGCCGAAGAGGTTCCACGGCCCGCCGGTGAAGGGACGGCTTTCGAGCCGGGCGGCCAATTCGACACCATTGATCTCGACCTCGTCCAGAGTGCCGAAGATGCCATCGCCCCGATCGTTCGAGAACGATGCCTTCAACTGGTAATCGTCGATCAGGCTGTGGAAGTAAGCGGCATCGAAGGTCAATCCCTTGATTGCCGTAGAGCGCAAACCAATCTGGAAGTTGTCGCCCACCTCTTCGTCGATCGGGAATTCGTCGATGCCGACATCGCGCACGATGTGCGGTGCGAAGCCCCTGTGGTACCCGGCGTAGACGGTGGTGCGGTTCATGACCTCCCACGCCATTGCGATGCCCGGCAGGACGTGGGTGTGGTCGGACGTTCCCTGCTCCAGGTCGCGGCCATTGCCGAAGAACACATCCTTGGCGTCGATCTCATAGTGCTCGAAGCGCACGCCAGGCGTCACGGTGAGGTTCGGCGTCATGTGGATGGCCGTCTGGATGAAGGCCGCGAACGCATCCGCGCGATACTCGGTGATCGAGCCGTTGTCGCGGAAGTCACCGGGATTGGAGCCGTTGCGGACGGCTCGGCAATTGCCGCTGTTGGAGCCGTCGAGAACTGCGCCGACGACGCCGAAGCTGGTGCAGTTCTCCAGCTTGTGATGCTCATAGCGGATGCCGGCCTGGATATCCTGATTGATGCCCGCGGCGAGCGGCACATTGGCGAACTCGATGCGGGTATCTGCGCCGATCATCTCGTAATCGCGCTCACGGCCACGCATGTGACCAGCGTTGTCAAGGTTGCGAGGACCGCCGCGCCGGCTGGAAAAGCGGCGGCGATCGTGGTTGTGGCCGTAGATGCGTGTCGACAGCGTCGTGTCGT
>CAZZPH010000376.1:0-2895 GCA_964655725.1 uncultured Hyphomicrobium sp. | reverse complement strand
CGTTCACATAGCTCGTGTGATGATCGTCAATGAGCGCCGCGATGATCGCCGCGAACACCACGATGAAAATCGCCATGAACTTGTATTCCTGCTTCAGGAATGCCATGGCACCAGCCGCGATGGCCGACGAAATCTTGGCCAGACGTTGTTTCGTTCCGGCGTCTTCGATGCCCAGGTCAATCGGTATCTTCCTGACCGACGTGGAGTAGTAGAAGGCCGTGGCCAGGCCAAACAGCGACAAGGCCAGGATGAGGGTAATCGCCATGGTGGGTCTGTCTCCGACTGGTTGCGAGTAAGCGGCTCGGCGGGTTCCGAGGCTCGTCTGGGATTTATCGTTGGGGTAATTCTCGGAAGGCGCGCAATATAACCGTCTTTCGTCCTGTAATCGACCATTCGCGGCTGCGGAAATCAGCGCCAGGACAGTGCCTTGCGCGGCCGCGTAGCGGACGCGGCGGCGATCGGGGGAGTGGTGGGCCGTGTAGGGATCGAACCTACGACCATCGGATTAAAAGTCCGGTGCTCTACCAGCTGAGCTAACGGCCCTGGATCGGCGACGCTCCGGCCAAGCGCTCGGTTGGCGGTGAGGTCGGGGTATCAGCATACCGACCGCCCCTGGAACGGGCGGCGATCCTAGCGAATCACCCCGCGGAAGTACAATTCTGCGATACTCCGGCATGCGTCAGCGCCAGGCCGCGGCTGCGGACCTGCACTCCGAGGCTTGAATTTCCAGCTTCCGGCCCCATGATGTGCGCACTTTTCCGAATCCCTCTGGAGTGCTACATGCCCATCTACGAATACGAATGCCGCGATTGCGGGCACAAGCTCGAAATCCTCCAGAGACTCAGCGACAGTCCGCTCGTTATCTGTCCCGCGTGCAACAAGGACAGCCTCAAGAAGCTCGTCTCCGCCGCCGGCTTCCAGCTCAAGGGCACGGGCTGGTACGAAACCGACTTCAAGAACAAGGGCAAGCCGGCCAGCAAAGCGGCGGACGGCGAGGGCGGCGAGAAGAGCACGCCCTCCGCAGATAAACCCGCAACCAAGACCGAAACCGCAACAGCCCCGGCGGCCGCGCCTGCCAGCACGGATTGAGTCTCGCTGGTCGGCCAGCAGGGCGGCCGGCATGCCGGGCTGCGCGCTGTCGAGGCCGCGAGCGCAGGTTGGCAGCGGCGCCCACCCGCAGCCGCGCTCGGCTCCTGACGCCATGGAAAAATCGACGCGATTCGGCGACGCAACACACGCCAGAGGCGCCATTGCGGGGGCCGACCTCAATCCGTATGATGCCGCCCTCTCCTGCACCCCGCCCCTGAGATGGCGCCTGCCTGCCCATGAGAACCCATTATTGCGGTGAACTGAACGAAGGCTTGGTCGACCAGGAGGTCGTCTTGTGCGGCTGGGTCCATCATCGTCGCGACCACGGTGGCGTGATCTTTGTGGATCTGCGCGATCGCGAGGGTCTGCTGCAGGTGGTGTTCGATCCCGACGTCCCGGCGCTGTTCAGCCAGGCCGAGCGCCTGCGCAGCGAGTACGTGATCTCGGTGACCGGTCGGGTGCGTGCGCGCCCGGCGGGCACCGAGAACCCGAACCTGCCGACCGGTGAGATCGAGCTCTACGGCACGGAGCTGGTCATTCACAATCGCGCCGAGACCCCGCCGTTCATGCTCGATGACGAGGATGTCGCCGAGGAAACACGGCTGAAGTATCGCTATGTCGACCTGCGCCGGCCGCTCATGCAGCAGCGCCTGCGCCTGCGCCATCGCGTGACCTCCACGCTGCGCCGCTATCTGGATGACCAGGGTTTCATCGATCTGGAAACCCCGATCCTGACCAAGCCCACACCCGAGGGCGCGCGCGACTACATCGTGCCCAGCCGCACGAACCCGGGGCGGTTCTTCGCGCTGCCGCAGTCGCCGCAGATCTTCAAGCAGCTGTTCATGATCGCAGGCTTCGATCGCTATTATCAGATCGCGCGCTGTTTCCGCGACGAGGATCTGCGGGCCGATCGTCAGCCGGAATTCACGCAGCTCGATGTAGAAACCTCGTTTCTCGACGAAGACCGGATCATGCAACTGATGGAAGGCATGATCCGCAGCACGTTCGACAGCGTGCTCGGCGTGGAGCTCCCCGAGCCTTTCCCGCGCATGAGCTATGCCGAGGCCATGCAGCGCTACGGCTCGGACAAGCCGGACCTGCGCATTCCGCTGGAACTCACCGAGGTCTCCGATCTGGTGGCCGGCTGCGACTTCAAGGTGTTCGCCGGCCCGGCGTCAGATCCGGCCGGGCGTGTGGCCGCGCTGCGCCTGCCCGGTGGTGGCGAGATGACGCGCAAGGAGATCGACGAGTGCACCGCGTTTGTCGCGCGCTACGGCGCCAAGGGCCTGGCCTACATCAAGGTCAATGACGTCACGGCCGGGCGCGACGGCCTGCAGTCGCCGATCGTCAAATTTCTCTCCGATGAGGCGGTGGCCGGTATCGTCGAGCGCACGGGCGCAAGCGACGGCGACCTGATTTTCTTCGGCGCGGATCGCGCGCGCATCGTCAACGACGCACTGGGCGCGCTGCGCGTGCGCCTGGGCCATGAGCGTGGCCTGGTCGGCGAGGGCTGGGCGCCGCTGTGGGTCGTGGATTTCCCGATGTTCGAGTGGGATGACAAGCGCAACAGCTGGATCTTCCTGCATCACCCGTTCACGGCGCCAAAGGTCGATACAGTGGCCGAACTCGAGCGCAGCCCCGGCGAGCTCCAGTCGCGCGCCTATGACATGGTGCTCAATGGCACGGAACTCGGCGGCGGCTCGGTGCGTATTCACCAGCAGGATATCCAGACGGCCGTGTTCCGGCTGCTTGGCATCTCCGATGAACAGGCGCGCGAGAAATTCGGCTTCCTGCTCGATGCGCTGA
>CAZZPH010000375.1:0-2910 GCA_964655725.1 uncultured Hyphomicrobium sp. | reverse complement strand
GTCGAGGCGGATCTGGTCGCACCCGGCGTCTATGAATTGCGCCAGTTGCTCAGGGGGCAGGCGGGCAGCGAACATGCGATGCGCCAACCGCTCCCGGCCGGGGCCAGCTTCGTACTTCTCGATGACCGGATCGCGCGGATCGATCTGACGCTCGATGAGACCGGCCTGCCATTCACCTGGCGCATGGGGCCGGCCAACCGGCCGTTGTCGGATCCCTCCTATCTCGACGAGATCCACGCCTTCCGGGCGATCGGGGCGCGTCCACTTGCACCCGCTCATGTGCGCGGCCGGCGTGAGGGTGGTGATCTTGCGATCAGCTGGGTGCGCAGGACGCGAACCGGTGGCGACGGATGGACCGCGCCGGAGGTGCCGCTGGGTGAGTTCGAGGAACGCTACGAGGTCGACATTCTCGATGGTGCGATGGTCAAGCGCACGCTGCAGTCCACGGTGCCGCAGGTTCTCTATACCGCCGCCGCCCAGATCAGCGATTTCGGCGTGTTGCCCGATGAGATCAGCGTTCGCGTTCATCAGATGAGCGCCGGCTTTGGCCGCGGGATGGGCCGCCCGGCGCTGCTGTGAGCCCCGCGAGATCACGAGAGGCAAGGCAATCATGGACCAACCGAACTGGCTGGGCCCGGCTTGGCGCGAACTGGGCCAAGCGGAGGTGCGCGGATCGCGTGACAATCCACGCATCATGGCGTTGTTCCGCGATGCGGGACATCCGGGCATCCGGCATGATGAGACGGCTTGGTGCGCAGCATTCGTGAGTGCGTGCCTGGAGCGCAGTGGCGTGCGATCGGCGCGGACATTGCGGGCGCGCGCCTACGTGGAGTGGGGTGATGAGGTCAGGACGGGCCGCCTGGGGGCCATCGCGGTTCTGACGCGCGGTTCCAATCCAGCGTTCGGGCATGTCGGCTTCCTCGTCGGCGAGACGGCGGGGCAGGTGATCCTGCTGGGCGGCAACCAGAGCAACGCGGTCACCGTCCAGGCGTTCGACAAAGCGCGCCTGTTGAGTTTGAGGTGGCCTGCAACTGCGCGCACTGGACCCGCACCTGAACCGCAAGCCGATGCGGCACCGGCCGGCTTCGATGTTGCGCTCGCGCATGTCCTTCGCATGGAGGGCGGCTTCAGCGACGACCCTTACGATCCGGGAGGGCCAACCAACAGGGGGATTACGCTGCGGGTCTACGCCAGTCACAAGGGCACCACCCTCGACGCGACCAACCGGGAGCAACTCAAGAGCGAGCTCAAATCCATTCCCGACGCCACGGTGCGCAGCATCTATCTGACCCGCTACTGGCGCCCGGCGGGGTGCGAACAGATGCCGGCCGGCATCGCGCTCATGCACTTCGATGCAGCGGTCAATCATGGTGTCGGTACGGCCATACGGTCTCTCCAGCAAGCGCTGGGTGTCGCTGCCGACGGGGTGATCGGTCCGCTGACACGGCGGGCACTCGCAACGAGCAGTCCGACGAGCATCATCGAGAAATACGCCGCCATCCGTGAGGCGCGCTACCGGCGTCTCCATCACTTCTGGCGCTTCGGCCGCGGTTGGCTCAATCGCGTCGCAGCAACACGCAAGGAGGCGCTGCGCGTGATGGGGACGCCGCGCCTTAGAGATCTCGTGCGCCAGCCCACGCCACAACCTGCAACCATCGAAGGAGACGACACGATGACACTGAACACCGGAAACGAGGTCAAGACCAAGTGGTGGGGTCACTCGCTGACGATTTGGGGTGCGATTGTCACGGCCATGGCGACCGTGCTGCCCGTGATGGGTCCCGTGATCGGTTTGGAAGTTTCCGCGGAGATTATCCGCCAGCTCGGCGGCCAGGTCGGCTCGCTCGTCCAGGCGCTTGCGGGCCTGACCGGAACGGTGATGACGATTTACGGGCGGGTCCGGGCAACATCGTCGCTGACGCGCAAAAATGTGAGCGTTCGTCTGTGAGGTCCGAGAGGCGGCCCTAGCGACCCGCTTGCGGACCGGGGCGGCCTCGTGTTCATTCCTCATTCAGCGCGCCGGCTGTAGGTTGAACCCATGCTTCCTCGATTCTCCCGAACGCAAAATTCGCGGCTCCTCGTCCTGCTCTTGAGTGCTGCGAGTTTGGCAATGCCGGCCGCCGCTGCCATGGCAGGCGGGGACGACGGCTGCATCACCGACTGGTCGATTGCCGCTCCGATCGTCAGCTCCGAGGGTCTGGCGACGGTCGAAGCGGTGACCGAAGCGGCGCGGGGGCACGTCGAGGGCGATATCGTCAAGCTGACGCTGTGCCGGGAGGGTGGGGTCTACATCTACCGGCTTCTGGTGCGGACCCCGGCCGGGCAGCACAGGACAATCCGCACCGATGCCAAAGACCCGTTCAAGGATCGCTGAGGTCGCGCTGGCGCTACCAGCTCCCAGCTTTCGCGCGGCGCGGGACACTGCTAGGACAGACCACAAACGTTCCCGTATAGTAAGGATCAGCAAATGGGCTGCTCTACAACTCCAACATAGCTGCGAGCCTCACCCCAGTGAGAATTCTGGTCGTCGAAGATGACAAGGACTTGAACCGCCAGCTCGTGCGCGCGCTGAGCGATGCCGGCTATGCGGTCGATAGCGCGTTGGATGGTGAGGAAGGGCACTACCTCGGCGATACCGAACCTTACGATCTGGTCGTGCTCGATCTTGGCCTGCCCAAGATGGATGGGCTGACGGTCCTCGAGCAGTGGCGCCGCTCCGAGAAGGTCATGCCTGTGATCATCCTCACCGCGCGGGATCGCTGGAGCGACAAGGTCGCCGGCATGGACGCCGGCGCCGACGATTACGTCGCCAAGCCCTTCCATATGGAGGAGTTGCTGGCGCGCGTCCGCGCCCAGGTCCGGCGTGCATCGGGTCATGCCAAAAGCGAGATCGACTGCGGTCCTGTGCGC
>CAZZPH010000374.1:1034-2913 GCA_964655725.1 uncultured Hyphomicrobium sp. | reverse complement strand
TCGGTTGGCGGAAAAGCCGACCTTCCGCAGGGCGGAGAGGTTTGTCAGCCGTCTTCCAATGGCGAAGTCGTAGGTGTCGTTGATCGTCGTCTCGGTCCGCAGCGCCCGGCCCTCCTTGTGGTACTGTTTGATCCGGGAGTGCTTGTAATCCACATACAGCGAGGGAATGACACCCTCGGTAATGACGCGCGTGCGGAATTGCCCCGGCGTTCTGCGCGTGATGCGACGGTCGAAGATGAGCCGGACCTGAATGGCCCGACCGATGTCGATGTTCTCGCGGATGATCTGCTCGAAGAAGATTCGCCCGGTCACGGGACGGTCGAGCACCTGAGTCAGCGAGAATTCCGTCTGCAGCATTGAGATGTCGTAGCGGTATCCGGCCCGCCGATCCTGGGGCGTGAACGGATGGGGCAGTCGCTTCAGCCACCTGCGCAGCAGGGCGTCGATCTTCCTGGCCGAGAGCCCGTCGCAGACCTGCTGAAGTCGCTTGGGCTTCGCGCAAGACGCGAAGCCGTTGTCCAGGGGTTCATACGCGATGCCGGCCTGGTCGAGTTGGCGCTTGGCGTATTCGTGGCCATTGATGATGAGCTTGCCGTTGTACGGGAAGTAGGATCCGAACTTGATGCAGAAGGGGCCGAAGTCGTTGTCCACGCAGTAGAAATAGTACTGGTTGACCATGGCCGTGCTCATGGACAGCCACGGATAGGCCGCGCCGGTCTCGGGGTTGTGTCGCTTCTCGGTACGGACGACGCGCGACTTCTCCTGGGCGACGCCGATGAAGAGCACACGCTCGCCCTGGGGCGCGTCTTTGAGGAATTGCTTGGCGATCTCGTCCTTTCGTTCCTTTCGTTTGAAGTGAACGATGGGAATATCCTCCCGATCGGCGAAGCGCCGGATCGCCTCGACGAAATCCCGCGAGATGGGCGCCATCAGGGCGCTGGACGCGAACAGTTGACCGCGATGGTGCCGAAAGAAATGTGCGATCCCGCCTTCCCGTTGCAGCATGGGGACGTAAAGATTCAGGTACATGCGATCGATGGATTCGACCTCGAGGGTCGTATGTTCATCGAGGATGGCGGCGACGTTCCGTGGTATACTCATGGCCTGGGCTCCGGTGGTGGATTCGAGCACGGTCGACATTCTCGACCACTGACCCCAAGCGGTCCAATGATGCCGGTCCCTGTGGCCGGCCGCCTCGAAACGCCACCGGACCCGCTGTGTTCCCCCCGAATCCGGCAGCAAGCATGCTTCGTCGGTCTGAGGCGAAGCCTCGTTAGGCAGTGATCGTGTTCTGGTTCAGCGTAAATTGGAGCGTAGGGTCACGCGCCCTATAGAGTCTCCGCCGTCTGAGGCGTGCGTTTTTTGAGGCATGGGGGAATGCTCCGAATGGTGGTTTGGGGTGGGGAGGCACAGCCTGTTGCCGGCCTCCCGTGACCGTTCGTCGCACACCCAGCCGGCGATCCCTGGCGGGTTGGACGCCTCCAGAGCCCGCTTCCGTTTGACCGGCTGAATCCTATTGTCGGCATCGGCGGCATCGCCTGCAAGCTGCCGGACCTCTGCATTGGTTAAAGGCCGCCCGACCTCAGCGTCGATTGCAAGCTGCCGGACCTTTGCCCGGCGGAGCTGTCGTGCATGTCGCGCCGATTCGAGCTTTTCATCTCGACGGGCATGGATCGCATCGGCACGCCCCAGCAGCTTGTCCGCCGGGGCCACATACCCGATCGCACTGTGAAGCCGCACCGCGTTGTAGTTCTCCACATACCCCGCCACCAGCCGCCGCGCGTCGTGCAGACTGAGTGGTGTGCCGGGGCGAATGCACTCGCTTTTGATGCTCCGGTGCCAGCGCTCGATCTTGCCGTTGCTTTGCGGGTAGTACGGC
>CAZZPH010000374.1:0-1024 GCA_964655725.1 uncultured Hyphomicrobium sp. | reverse complement strand
GGCGACGTCCGCACGTGGGTCATCCCGCAGATGCGAATGAACTCCTTGAAGTCCTTGGCGATGAACTGCGGGCCGTTGTCGCTGATGATCCGCGGCCGGGCGCTGGGGAACTTCTCGCGGGCCCGCTGCAGGATCAGTTCGACCTCGGCCTCCTTCATCGATTCGCGGATATCCCAATGCACGATGTACCGGCTGGCTCCGTCGAGCAGGCTGCACAGGTAGTAAAACGTCCCGCAGACGTTGATGTACGAAACGTCCACATGCCAGTGTTCGTGTGGCTGAAGCGGCTGAACAAAGCCCGTTCCCTTGCGCGACGGCTTGCCGTTCCAGCGCCCCAGTCGGCCCGCATCCTTCAGCACGCGGTACACGCTGGTCGGACTGACAGCGACGACATCTGCGTCGAGCATCATGAACGCCAGGCGGCGATACCCTTCTTTGGGGTGCTGCTGCTCGAAGTCGAGGATCGCCTCCTTCTCCCAGTCTTCCAGCCAATGGTCGCGCGGGACGAGGGCATTGTGCTCGTTCACTTTGCCGTAGCGGTTGCGCCAGTTGTAGTACTTGCTGGCGCTGATGCCCAGTCCCGCGATCATGCGGCTCGTGGGCAACTCCGCCCGCTTCGACCAGTGATTCACGAAATCGACGACTTCGTCCCGCGTGTCGTGCGGGGTCCATCGGGCCTTCAGATCTCCCCAAGCGTTTTTTTTAGCGCCAGGTGCTCGCCCATCAGTTCGGCGAGGACCTCATCCTTGTAGCGCAGCTTGGCCTCCATGGCGTCGATGCGGCGCTGCTCAGCCGCCTGCTGACGTGAAGACCTGGCCCGGGGCTGCTCGAATACCGCCGCTCCGCCTTCGAAGAGTTTCTTCTGCCACAGGTAAAAGAGGGTCGGCTGAACGCCGTGCTTGTCACAGACCTGCGAGATGGGCACCTTCTCGACGAGGTGCTCGCGCAGGATGGCCATCTTTTCAGTTCCGGTGAAATTCCTTCGTTTTCTCGACATTGAATGATCCTCCGTCTGGTACATCCC
>CAZZPH010000373.1:0-2925 GCA_964655725.1 uncultured Hyphomicrobium sp. | reverse complement strand
CATGTTTTAGCATGTTTGCGAGCAGTTGCTCTATTGTGGAGCATCAAACTAGGGAGCCAATAATGTCCAAGAAATCCGCAGCAGCATGTCTCGCAATCGCTATGGCGTTTGCAACTCCGGTCCTTGCGAAATCGACGGTCATCGTCGGCGGGCAGGAAATGTTCGCTTCAAAGACCATCGTGGAGAATGCCGTCAATTCCGCTGATCACACGACGCTCGTGACGGCGGTCAAAGCAGCCGACCTCGTCGACACGCTGATGAGCAAGGGGCCATTCACCGTCTTTGCCCCTGTCAACGCAGCCTTCGCAGCGCTGCCCTCCGGCACGGTGGATACACTCCTCAAACCCGAGAACAAAGATCAGCTGAAAGGTGTGTTGACCTATCACGTCGTCGCCGGGCGCGTGACGGCGAATGACCTCAAGTCCTGGATCAAGAAGGGCAAGGGGACGGCCGAACTGAAGACCGTCGCCGGCGGCAAGCTGTGGGCCATGATGAACGGTCCCAGCAATGTCATCTTGAAGGACGAAGCCGGGAATATGGCGAACATCACCATCTACGACGTGATGCAGTCGAACGGTGTCATCCACGCGATTGATCACGTGTTGCTGCCCAAGGGCTGACACGGACACGCACGGCGACAAACAGGTGCAGCCCGGGCAGCGTTTCGCCCGGGCTCACCATCATGCCGCGCCGTTCTGGGTATGATGTGCGTTGTGCTCACCGCTTGCCAATTGACGTGGTGTCAGAACAAACGCCGCGTAACCGTGAGCAAGAACGCCAATGCCCCAACCCAGGCCGACCCAGTGCACCCACATCGATCCTCCGGTCACAATATCGATGACGGCGAGCAGTGCGAGGACGGGTACGAAGACCAGGACGTGGACATAAAAGGCGCGGATCGCTTCGTACTGTCGGCGGGACCGTTCTTCATGGACATGTTCATTCATGGGTTGCCACCCTTCTTCTCGATAGTTGCCAATCTTGGGTCGCCAATCTTGGGCTTCCAGTCGTGCGCCCGGCCTAGGGGCCGGTTGTCCCGTCCAGGTCTGCCAATTGACTGGCAGGACCGCGATGACGGTGCACGCCCGCACGACCAGTGAGGCACGAAACGCTCTCCCTGTCGCGCCATACCCGGTAATGCGGAGCGATGATGCAGTTGGGCCAGCGCGCTGCGCTGTTCCCTGCGGAACAGCCGCGTGGCCAGTGATGGCCGTTTCAGACCGTCAGGTCGAGGGCCTGAGTCGCAGGCCGTTCGTCCTCATAGCCGCGTGCAATGAGGCGGCCGGAGCGGGCGTCCATGATGGCGGCAATGCGGGTGCGGGGATTCATGATCGGTGCGACGAGCCAGCCGAACGTGGCGTCGAAATCGGGTGGGATGCGGTGCATGAGGGCCGCGCGGGCGGCACTGTCGCCGCCGCGTGGATGTCCCGTCCATCCATGGGTTTGCCAGTGATTGGCCGCCACCTGCGCACCCTCATGGATGCGCGCTTCCGTTTCGCTGCGCTCGATGACTGCGGTTTCGGCAGGGCGGATGCCGGCGATGGAGTAGATTGCCGGCGTGGAGATCGCGGTCGCCGATAACATCCGGCAGGCCTCGGTAAAGGTCGCGGCTTCGTCCATGACCGTTCTGAGGAGGTGGGCGGGTGTCGGGTGGGGCATGTTCCACACACGGCGCCGGTTGGCGGCCCAATCGACGTAGTAGTTGCCAACGGCTTTGCGCATCGGCGCCTGGTTGAGTGAGGCGGCGAACCGGCCGGGTGCGAGCGCCGTCAGCACGCCGGTGTAGCCAGGCCACGTCAACGTCAGGTACGGCCCCGCCGGCGCCGCTACCCGGGCAGCGATGACATGGCGTCCAAGCCCCGGCGTTTTCCAGTCGAGCACGCGAACGAGACGCGCGCCGGAGTGGTCGGGGGCGGGCGCGACCCGGCAGGTGCAGCCCCATTCGTAGTTGACCGAGAAGAAGTAGGCCCCGGGCCGGTCGAGTGCCGTTGCAACCTGCTCGATCTCGGGCAAATGGGCGTTGTTCCATTTCTGGAGCCAAGCCTTGGAGACGCTATCGAGGTGGCGCAGGGCGGTCGCGGGCACGCGCCGGGTGGCAAGGTCGAGCAGCGCGTGCGCACGATCGAGATGGGCGTTCAGCGTTGCCATCGGAAAGTCGGCGCTGCACTGCATGACCGGAATATCGCGGAGGCCGGGGTCGGTCTGGTCCTGCAATGCTCGTCATCCTCTACGGTCACGTGGCTCTGCGGTCAGGTGGCGCAGCCCGCGCAGTCTGTCATGCCCTCGCGTTTAACGATCGGCAAGCCATTGACTTCCCAGCCGGTCTCAACCATAAGGGCGGCGGACGTGGGGCCCGTTGGGCCGGCCGCGCCTGAAGATTGCTACCCGAGGCTCTGGTTAGCCCGAGTGCTAACCCCATGAAAGTCCGCGCTTTATGCGCGGCGCCACAGGGTGCGGATAAACCCCGGGTGATCCTCGATCAGGACACCGAAGTGAGGTCAGTCATGTACGCTGTCATCAAGACAGGCGGCAAGCAGTATCGTGTCGCCAAGGACGATGTTCTTGTCATTGAAAAGCTGGAAGCCGAGCCGGGCTCCAGCGTCGAGTTTGCCGAGGTGCTCCTTGTCGGCGAAGGCGACACCGTGAAGGTGGGAACGCCGATCCTGGCGGGTGCCAAGGTGACGGCTGAGCTTGTCGAGCAGACACGGGGCCCGAAAGTCATCGCTTTCAAGAAGCGCCGCCGTAAGAATTCACGCCGCAAGCGCGGTCATCGTCAGGACCTGACGAAGGTTCGCATCACGGGCATCACGGGTTGAAGAGCGGCCGAGCGAGCCTTCCGGTTCGCCGCCTGATCAGCAAGGACGAGTTTCATGGCACAAAAGAAAGCAGGCGGCTCGACGCGTAACGGCCGCGATTCAGAGAGCA
>CAZZPH010000372.1:1232-2951 GCA_964655725.1 uncultured Hyphomicrobium sp. | reverse complement strand
GCGCTGAAGTACGGACTGGTGAACGAGGTCGTTCCGGCGGAATCGGTGCGGGAGGCTGCCAAGCGCTGGGTCAAGGCGAACACCCATGCGGTGCAGCCGTGGGATCGCGCCGGGTATGAGATCCCCGGGGGTGCCGGCCCGTTCGACAGTCGTGCCGTGTTGTTCTTTACGGCCGAGAACGCCAAGCGCCAGGCGGGCGGTAATCAGCACCAGCCGGCGGTTCGGGCGATCCTGTCATGCCTTTATCAAGGCATGATCCTGCCCCTTGACGGGGCACTCGCGTTCGACGCCAAGTCGTTCAAGTCACTGATGCGCACCGCGGTACCGCGCAACATGATCGGCACCTTGTTCGTGGGCCGGAAGCGACTGCGATCCGGCGTCCAGTCTGCCGACGGCGCGCCGCGCCAGGCGATTCGGACCGTCGGAGTCGTGGGCGCTGGTCTGATGGGTTCAGGCATCGCGTTGGTGAGCGCAATGTCCGGCATGAACGTGCTGCTGCTCGATCGTGAGCAAGCCCTGGCGGAGCGGGGCAAGGAGGGCATCGTGCAGCGTCTCGCCGAGCGCGTGAAGCGCGGTGCCCTCGAGCCGACGGCTCTAGATGTCGTGAACAGCCGCATCGTGCCGATCACCGATCTCGCGAAGCTCGCCGACGCCGATCTAGTGATCGAGGCAGTCTATGAAGACTCCAATATCAAGGCGCAGGTGATCCGCGACATCCATCCACACTTGCGGCCTGATGCAATCTTCGCGTCCAACACCTCCACGATACCGATCCGGCAGCTCGCAGCCCACAGCGCACGCCCCGAGAGGTTTCTTGGGCTTCACTTCTTCTCTCCGGTGGATCGAATGTCTCTTGTCGAGGTGATCCCGGGAGGCGCTGACACGGACGTGGTGGCTGCAGCACTCGATTATGTGGGGCGTATCAAGAAAACGCCGATTATCGTGAGCGATGTGCGCGGCTTCTACACGAATCGGATCATGCCGGTCTATCTGGCCGAGGCCATGAGGATGGTGAGCGAGGGAGTCAACCCAGCCCTGATCGAAAATGCAGCGTTGCAGTTCGGCATGCCGATCGGGCCGCTGGCGCTGATCGATGAGACGGCTCTAACGCTGAACTACCAGCTGATGGAAACGACCCGTCGGGATCTTGGGGACGCCTATGTTTCCCTCGGACACGAAGCGATGCTCGAGAAGATGGTCCGCGAGCTTGGCCGTCAGGGCCGGCGCGGGGGCGGGGGCTTCTATGAGTACCCGGAAAAGGCGGCCAAGAGGATCTGGCCGGCGCTGCGCGAGCATTTTCCGTGGATGCCGATGCAGCCCAGTGTTGAGGATGTGGAGAGCCGGCTGGTCTATTCGCAGCTGCTTCCGGCACTGCGTTGCTTGGCCGAGGGCATCGTGAGAGACGTCGAGTCGGCGGATCTTGCGGCGATTCTCGGCTGGGGCTTTCCTGCTTGGACCGGGGGGCCGATCACGCACATCCGGACCTTGGGCCGGAAGCAGTTCGAAGCTGAAGCATCTCGGCTGACGGGACGCTATGGACCACGATTCCAAGTGGACGGCGTGATGGCTGCACCCCTCGCCAACTAGTGATGCGTGCAGCCGAATTGGGCACCGGCTGGTACTGACGTCGTGCCTGCCGAAGGGCGGCTCGCGTATGACTACGCGGACCCGAGGCCGCGGCGCGCCAAGGCGAATGCGTCCACGGTGATCGCGTGTCGC
>CAZZPH010000372.1:0-1222 GCA_964655725.1 uncultured Hyphomicrobium sp. | reverse complement strand
GTACTGGCCTCGGACCTCTGAGACCTCGGGCGGGCCCCAGTCATCGTTGGCGGTTCGTCAGCGCGGTGTCGGGCCGTACGCACGGCAGCGTAGCCCGCGGGCCGGCACATACGTGTTGAATGCCCCTTCGGGAGTCTCTCTTAGAGTCTGCTAGAGGCTGCGGCTCTTCGGTGCGAGCGACCGAGTGACGTAAGGGAAACGGCGGCTGGATTTGCCATCAGTCCGTGAACACCACAACGCCTCAATCGGGCGCCTTCAAGTGGATCCTTGATAACGAGCCTGCGACGTCGTTGTCCGAGCAGCTGCCTCGACGGATCATGCCGCGCGTACAGCCATGGTTTCTTCACGCCCGAGGCCAGTCGTCACTTCCGCAGTGCCAGTGCGTACGCATGATATTCGGCGCAAGCGAACTTTCAGAAGATTCAGCCCGTGCTCACGATGAGTGCGCGACCAACCCGCGCCGAAGCCTGATGTGGGTCGCACGATCACCGCGGGTGGGCACGACTGCGAGCGGCCGGCCGAGGCAATCGTTGGCGTGGACTCACAGCCACATGTACGTGTTAATGAATCGGCGTCCCTTGCGAGGGTTAGGGGCGATACCGGACAGTCGCTGAAGTGGTGCTGCGTCATTTTCTAGGCAGCGCCTTCGGCATCGCGCCGCCACCGCTCCGAGGGGGAGCTTCGCAGCTTGAGGGGGAATCAAACGTGAAAGTCTATCTGCTGGGAGTCCGGCTCCGGTCCAAATTGCTGGCATTGGCCGTCAGTAGCGCGATCGCCGCGGGTGCCGCGTCGGTCAGCGCGCAGCAACCAACGTCTGAAGCGGCCGAGAAGCCCCGCGGCGCGGCGGGAGTCATGCTGGAAGAGGTTATTGTTACGGCGCAGAAGCGCGCCGCGGGCCAGGACGCGCAGCGCATTCCACTTGCGGTGACGGCGTTCACTAGCGAAATGCTGGAAGTAGCCAGCGTAGAGTCGGTGACGGATCTGGGTGCCACAGCGCCTAACGTCTACTTCGCCCCAAATTCGTTCACGCCCAATGTTCCGGATATGAGCATTCGAGGCCAAGGCACGCAGTCGAGCATCCCGTCCGATGATCCGGCCGTCGGTATCTTCGTGGACGGCGTCGTGCTCGGAATGCTGAACGGCGCAAACCTCGACATGTTTGATGTCGAATCGGCGGAGGTTCTGCGCGGTCCGCAGGGCACGCTGTTCGGTCGAAATGTCA
>CAZZPH010000371.1:0-2959 GCA_964655725.1 uncultured Hyphomicrobium sp. | reverse complement strand
CGCGCATCGAACTCCTGTCGTCGGATCTTATTCCTGGCCTTGTTGAAATGCGCGCAGCCATCGAGCGCATCGAGGCCGGTGAAGCCGACATTATTATCGGGACGCAGATTGTCGCCAAGGGCCATCACTTTCCAAATCTTGCCCTTGTCGGCGTGGTCGACGGCGATCTCGGTCTGGCCATGGGTGCGGATCCGCGCGCGGGCGAGCGGACGTTCCAGCTACTGCATCAGGTGACGGGGCGGGCTGGGCGCACGTTTGCGCGCGGACGAGGGTTCATCCAGACGCATCTGGCCGATCATCCTGTGATGCAGGCCATCTTGTCGGGTGACAGGGAAGCGTTTCTGTCGCGCGAGATTGAGATGCGGCAACGGGGAATGCTGCCACCCTACGGGCGGCTCGCGGCAATTGTGATTTCAGCGCGCGAAAAGGACCTCGCAGAACGTTTCGCCCGCGAGATCGGTCGCCGGGCGCCGGTCGCCGACCGTATCAGCGTGCTCGGTCCGGCAGAGGCGCCGATCGCCGTCGTGCGCGGCCGCCACCGCTGGCGGTTGCTCGTCAAGGCGCCCCGCGATGCCGATATCCAGGCTTACCTGCGCGCATGGATGGAGCGCGCGCCGGAGCCTAAAGGTGACTTGCGCATGTCGATCGATATCGATCCCTACAGTTTCCTGTAGTCCGGTTTTCGATTGGCCGGCAGTGCCCGGGATGGCGTGCTTGGGATTGGCATGTCATCAGCGCGTCATGGGAGGCCAAGGGAGCGGCATCCGGGACCCGGCGTGGGTTTGCGAGAGCACGCTCAGGCTGTCCACCAACACAATGGTTGCTGCAACTCCACAGACCATGATCGCGCCGAATATCGCAATGACCACCAGCGTCGGGAGCGCGCCGAGCTGGCCCTCGGAGGCCAGCCGCGCCTTGGAGCGCTTTTCCCGCCCAATCAGCAGCGTCACATAGATCGGGATGCCCGGAATGGGGATGCTGCTCCTCAGGTCGATCCAATGGGGGGCGGGACGGGGATTGAGGGCCGTCGCGATCGCATGGCGCTGGGAGTCTGTCAGGGACATCCGGATGTCGGGCGGAAGCATCGCCCAGAACCGCCGGAATTCCGCTGACCCGGCAGCTGGGGAGGTTTCCGGGGGCACGGGCGTGGAGGCTGGCGGAGCGGGTCGTGTTTCGGTCATCGGCACCACATCAGACTGCCTATTCAAGGTAGCTGATTGACCTTAATATACAACTAAAGATAGCGTACCCAACGCTCTTCGCCGCCTCCCTTGGGTGCGGTCGCAGGCTGGCGCGGAGCGCGCCACCCCGGGGTGGTGTCGTTGGTGGTGTTCTGGGTGGTATCCGCGGCGAGGTGCAGCGACGGAATAATCCGGATACGGAGCGCCAACCGGCAGTCCGGAACGGTCCCGGACCTCATGACGAGCCGGTGGGCGGCAATAGCCAAGTGATCCCGGATCGTCTGAGTGAGCAGTCAGATGGCCTGGATCGCCAGGCGCGGCGCTCCTGACCTAGGGGCATGCCGGAATGCGACAGTCATATCTGCGCATGACTTTCGACCATGCGTCATTCGTGCCCTGCCGGAGCGGTTGATGCGATTGAAACCCCATGTTACAGGGGCAGCGCATTTCAAGAGGGGGCCGCGCCGGACATGCTGAGCGCACCTGGCTCTTGCAATTACTTCCAGCCGAATCCGGGATGCGTGGCTCGCCGTCAGGCCGGCACCGCCCCTGCAGCGCAAGAGAGCGTTTGACGTGGCATCAGACGAACCCCTTCTGGCTAGTGTTGCGGGGCGCTATGCGTCCGCCTTGTTTGAAGTAGCCAACGAGCACGGCAAGGTCGGCGAGGTTGAAGCCGATCTCGTCAAGATTCAGGCGCTTATTGACGAGAGCATCGACTTCTCGCGGATGATCAAGAGCCCGGTCATTGCCGCCGAGGATCAGGCCCGCGCAGTTTCGGCCGTCTTGGCTAAAGTCGGGATTGGGCCGACCACCAGCAATTTCTTCAGTGTTCTGGCGCGCAACCGCAGGCTCTTCACAGCATCCGATGCGATCCGCGCATTCCGGGCGCTCGCTGCCAAGGCGCGTGGCGAGGTCATGGCGGAGGTCACATCCGCCGCCGCGCTTTCGCAGCCGCATCTGGCCCAGATCCGCGACGTCTTGAAAGCTGCCATCGGAAAGGATGTTAAGGTCGCCGAAAAGGTCGATCCGGCCATTCTCGGCGGTCTTATCGTAAAGCTGGGCAGCCGCATGGTGGACAGCTCTGTGAAAACAAAGCTCGACACGATGAAGTTAGGTCTCAGGGGCAGCCACTAAGCAAAGATCAAAAAAGCCGGGCGTGCGTGACGCGCCTGGCTTTCGCATGACACGGGGAAGAAGCGGACCGGGCATACGCGCCCGAGCATCGCAGCACAATCAAACGCGAAGGCAAGAGGTCAAGGTACATGGAAATCCGGGCCGCAGAGATCACTTCGATCCTGAAGGAGCAGATCAAGAATTTCGGCAAGGAGGCTGAAGTCTCCGAGATCGGCCAGGTGCTGTCGGTCGGCGACGGTATTGCGCGCGTCTACGGCCTCGACAACGTGCAGGCAGGCGAGCTCGTGGAGTTCCCTGGCGGCATTCGCGGCATGGCGCTGAACCTGGAGGCCGACAACGTCGGCGTCGTGATCTTCGGCGACGACCGCGGCATCAAGGAAGGCGACACCGTCAAGCGGACCGGCTCCATCGTCGACGTTCCCGTCGGCAAAGGTCTGCTTGGGCGCGTGGTGGACGCACTCGGCAATCCCATCGACGGCAAGGGTCCGATCGTCGGCGATAAGCGGATGCGTGTCGACGTGAAGGCACCCGGTATTCTGCCGCGTAAGTCCGTGCATGAGCCGATGGCGACTGGCCTCAAGGCAATTGACGCCCTGATCCCGATCGGGCGCGGACAGCGCGAACTGATCATCGGCGACCGCCAG
>CAZZPH010000370.1:0-2967 GCA_964655725.1 uncultured Hyphomicrobium sp. | reverse complement strand
CGGTCAGGCGGGCCTCGTCCAGCATCGACATCCAGCGCGAAATGAACAGGGCCTCTGTCTGAATGGCGGCTGCCTGGTCGAGCGCAGTCTTGATGCCGCCGCATCCGGAATGGCCCATGACAATGATGTTTTTAACACGCAAGTTCAGCACGGCGAATTCGATCGCCGCGCTGACGCCATGGAATTTGCCGCCCAACTCGTAGGGCGGAACCAGATTGGCGACATTGCGGACGACGAAAAGCTCGCCGGGCATTGCATTAAAAATCGTTTCCGGAAGAACGCGGCTGTCGCAGCACGACACCAGCATTGTGTCCGGGCTCTGCCCAAAGGTCGCCAGTTCTTCGTAGTCTTCGGCATTCGGATAGAAGATCCGATGCTTGAATCGCCGGTAGCGGTCGGTCAGATTTTCGGGAAAGGACGACATGGCAGACCTCGGTGTTTGAGAGCACACGCTTATTGTTGTGAAAGACGGCAGAAGTGTTGGACTAAAACCCGGCGCCTCCGCAAGTGTCTTAAGGCATTTGAGCACCCGCGCAACGCCCAGGTGGGTGGCTCCTCAGTCACCCCGCGCCTTTCGACCTGGAGGGTCCATCGAGCCGCGCCAGGAGCAGATACCCGACGATTGCGGAGACGATCGATCCGCCCAGCACGCCAAGGCGCACGTCGTCGGCAAAGGATGGATCGGGGAACGCCAGCGTGCCGATGAAGAGGCTCATAGTAAATCCGATGCCGGCCAGACAGCCCGCGCCCAGCATATGTCCCCACCGGCAACCCTGCGGCAGGCTCGCTAGTCCGGAGAATACCATCACTGCGGAAAACAAAAGGACACCGATCGGCTTGCCGAGGAAGAGTCCGAGTGCGATGCCCAGTGGAACACCCTCTGTCAGAGTGTCGATCGTGACGCCCGAGAGCGCTACGCCAGCGTTGGCGAACGCGAAGAGGGGCAAGACCAGGAATGTCACCCAAGGATGCAGCGATTCCATCAGGTCGTTGGCCGACGTCATCCCTGTGCGTTTGGCGGTCGAGGTGTTGAGATCGAGCGGTACGGCGAAGGCGGCAATCACACCGGCCAGCGTCGCATGCACGCCCGATTTTAGAACACACAGCCAAACGAATATGCCCACCAGCACATAGGGCGCCAGTCGTTTCACGCGGGCGAAATTGAGCGCGAATAGCAGCGCGGTGCCCGCAGCCGCGAGCGCTAAGCTCGAGACGGACAGCTTGGAGGTGTAGAAAATCGCGATGATGATAATCGCACCCAGGTCGTCAATGATCGCGAGCGCCAGCAGAAAAATTTTGAGTGCCGTGGGGATGCGTTTACCCAGGACAGCCATGACGCCGACGGCGAAGGCAATGTCGGTGGCTGTGGGAATGGCCCAGCCGCGGTATGCTGCGGCGTTCTCCTGATTGATCGTGAGGTAGATCAGCGCTGGAGCGATCATGCCGCCGAGAGCGGCTGCAAGCGGAAGCGATGCCTGTCCGAGTGAGGACAGCTCGCCCGCGACCATTTCGCGTTTGATCTCGAGGCCTACCAGAAAAAAGAAAATGGCCATCAGGCCATCGTTGATCCAGTGCAGGAGGTTCTTGTCCAGGCCGTATTCGCCAATGCGGATGCTGACGTGCGTGTCCAGCAAGGCGCCATAAAGGGAAGCTGCAGGCGAGTTCGCGATGAGGAGCGCCACAATCGCCGCGCACATGAGGACGACACCGCCCGAGGCTTCGTGATGAATGAACTGGAGCGCACCGGAGATGCGGGATCGCCGCGGTGTGGTGGTCACGTCTTCAGCCTCCGGTCGATGATGCTTGTGGGTTCGCTTGCCAGGGTGGAGTTCAGCGCCGGGGTAGCGCTTCGACTGGAGCCGCGCAACATAAACTACCCGGGCATGGCAGTCCGGCCATGTGGGGTGGACGGGATTTGCCGCCATTCCCTCGTGCGGCGCTGTGTTGGGTCATGAGACATGGAAGTTCAGGTCATCCCTTCCCAGGCTGGCTTCGATGACTACCGCCAGCCGGGCTGCGGCCTGATGCAACGCCGCTGCCGGTTGCGCCCCGTTGGCCAGATGCCCGGTCAGCAGCGCGGCAAACAGATCGCCCGTGCCGTGCGGTACGGCCTCACGGCGCGGCTGCATCGCGACCGTCTGTGTTCCGCGATCGAACAGCACGGTGGCCAGATGATCGTCACCGGCCGGCAGGGATGTCGCGAAAACGAGCGGCGGCAGCAGGGATTGTGCTGCGTCGGCCGCATCCTCGATGTGAGCGAACGATGTGCCCGGAAGCGCGCCTGTGTGCGAACACGTCAGCCAGCCGAGTTCGAAAGCGTTGGGGGTGATGGCGTCGGCCATGGGCACGAGGATGTCTCGAATTGCCGCCGCCGCGCCGGGATCGATGTAGAGCCCTTTGGGGGTGTCACCCAGGATCGGATCGCAGACGAACATCGCCGGCGGACTGCGTGCCTTCACGCGCTTGACCAGTTGAGCTGCCGCCGCGGCATGGGCCTCGGTCGGCAGGTACCCCGTCAGTACGGCGGCGACCTCCCTCATCCAGCCGTTGGCATCGATCGCCTCGACCATTGCGACAAGTTCGTCCGGGTCGATGGCCAAACGGCTGACCGTTCTATGGGCGGCGTGACTGGACAGCAGCATGGAGGGTAGAGTGATGACCTCGTGTCCCATCTGCTCCAGGGCCGGTACAATCACCCGCAGGCCGACACGTCCAGCGCAAACCAGCGAGGAAAGAGCAAGGATGCGTGCCATGTGCCGCCTCAGCGCCCCTTAAAGCCGCACACGGGCCTCTTCGCCGTTGGTCGATTTGAGAACATCAGTCTCATCCGCTATATTGCGCCGCACAACGAGGATGACCATGAAGCACAATATCCGTCCCCGGCGCAGCGTACTGTATATGCCAGGCGCCAACGAGCGGGCACTTGAAAAGGCCAAGGAGCTACCGGCTGATGCCATCATCCTCGAT
>CAZZPH010000369.1:0-2969 GCA_964655725.1 uncultured Hyphomicrobium sp. | reverse complement strand
TCACGGTGACCCCGGTCGTCGACCCGGTCGTGGCCAATAATTCCGGCTCATTCGTGAATGAGAACGGCACCTTCAATCTCGGCGCCAATATCATCGAAAGCGCCACCGACGGCGATACGGTCGCAGACTTCACGCTTGCCGATCTCGATGGATCGCAATCGCTGTCGATCACGATCGCTGGCTTCCCGACCGGCATTACGGCCTTCATGAACCCTGGCTACACGCTGCCGGGCGGTGTGACGGCCAATTTCGACGGTGGCGCCGGCACCTTCACGCTGTCGGGTGCCGACGCCGCCGACGTCATGGCCGCATTGGCGCAGATCCGCTCCACAGTGACCGAGGATGGCGATGCCAATTTCCAGCTCACGGTAACTGCCGTCACGGATGAAAACGATCCCGTCAGCGAAGTTGGCGACCTTGCCTCGCAAACGACCGTAATCACCCATGATGTGCGCGTGCTGGCCGTCGCCGATACGCCCACGGTCGATCGTGGCACGGCGACCAAGCCGACCGTTCTGGAAGACTCGGGCTTTGTCGGCTATCCCGTCACGACGGCTCTCAACGATCTCGACGGATCGGAGACTTACCAGTCCGTCATCGTCGCCTATTCGACGCCGGGAGCCGGTGCTACGCCCGTCATGCAGTTCACCGTCGGCGGCACCACGATCGACACGACGGCTAACGGTACGTTTGCCATCGGCGGCGCCACCATGGTCGTTGCAAGCGGCCAGGTGACGTTTACCGGTGACACGGATGACATAAACACGGCGCTTGCTTCGCTGAACGCCCGCCCCGGCACCGACAACGGCGAGGACATCACCATCACCGTCACGGCCACCGCCGTCGAAAGCAATCCGAGCGAGGATAACAATGGCGTTGGTGCGGGTATGGGCGGCGGCATTGTCGGCCCCGAAATCGCCGTGCCAACGGCGGTGTTCGCGCAGACCTTTACCATCCCCGTTACGCCCGTTCCTGAAACGCCGACGCTCACCGCACCACTAAGCGCGACCGGCGCAGAAGACACGCGCTTTGCAGTCAGCGGCGTGACCGTGACCTCCGACTCTCCTGACCTCGACGGATCGGAAACACGCTTCCTCGAAATCGATGCGTCAAGCTACCCGTCCGGCACCCGCTTCTATGATGGAACAACACTGCTGACATTGACCAATGTCGGCGGCTGGGTGCGCATTCCCGAAAGCGCACTCGCCAATCTCAATATCCGTGGACCGAATAATTTCTCCGGCACCATCGATCTCGAAATCCGCGGCGTCATCGACGATGCGAGCACGACCGGAACCGTGACCGCCACCACGGCTTCGCAGACACTCTCGGTCAATGTCACGCCTGATGCGGATGCAATCACGCCGCCTTCAGCTTCGGTTGGCGTGGAAGATCTGGGCGCGGTTGCCTTTGGCGCGACACTTGCCAACAGCGCGACAGGCATCCGCCTCGTTGATCGCGGCACTGGCACAGGAAATAATGCCGAAACGGAGACGATCTCGCAGGTGGCGCTCGATTTCCCGGCCGACACCGCCTCGCAAACTTATACCGTAACGCAAGGCGCAGTGGTCGGCAGCGCTCAGATCGCCTTTGATGCGGGTACGCGCACCTATACTATAACTTCCACCATCATCACCGGCGCTGCAGATGTCGGAGCATTGTCGCAGGCCGATCGCGCGCAGGCCGAAGCCGATATCCGCGCCACGCTGGCTGGCTTTACCGTCACCATGGGGCCGGATCATACCGACCTCAATGGCGCGGTTCAGGTGACGGCGACCACGCTGGACGTTAATCTCGGCCTTGCCAACACGCAGAATAACGTCTTCACGCATGGTATTGTCATCCAGGCTGTTGCCGACGCGCCCAGCGTCAGCGTAACCGACCCTGTCACCGCTGTCGCCGAAGATGGAGCTAATCAGCCGATCATCGCCACAGTCGGGCAGAGCGCCGATGACGATGGCTCGGAAACGCTCTCCGTGCGCATCACCGTGCCATCCGATGGCCTCGGTCCGGTTGGCACGCTGACCGGCACGCTCGCTGGCATCACCATGGTGCATCAGGGCGGCGGCGTTTATCTGATCACCGCAACCGGGGCTGACAATGCGGCCCGCGCAGCGCTGTTCAACGAGTTTATGAATGGCGGCGCTGGCGATCTCGCTCTGAATCCACGCAACAACTGGTCGGGCGAGCTGACCGGCACGAATGGCCTGCTGGTGGAAGCAATTTCGACAGAGGCCGCAACACTCTACGGGGATACAAATCCGGCTGGCGACAACGAACTTGCACCGAATAATTCGGCCGGGTCTGGAACGCTCGGCGACCTGGACACCCGCGTGGAGATCCGCAGCGACCATATCGACATCCGAGTCACACCCATTGCCGATGCGCCGAGCGTGAAAGGCAACGCCACCGGGCTTGAAGATTCACTGATCCCGGTGCCGATGAGCGTAACTCTTGCCGACAAGGACGGATCGGAAACCTTTGAGGTAATCATCACGGCCGTGATCCCGGCAACGACCCAGATCTTCGGTGCTGGCGGCGTTGAACTCTTTCCCAACGGGCTTGGCCAATATGTGTTGACGCCGGCCGATGTGGCAGCGCTGACCATCCAGCCGCCACTGCATTATTCCTCTGTCCATCAGGGTGATATCGTGCTGTCCGGTTTCACGCGCGTCACCGACACGTCGAACGGCGCAACTAATGTGGCCGAATTTGCCTTCGCCGATATCACCGTCAAGGTAACCGGCGTCGCCGACCAACCGCAGACCCGCACCGTGCATGTGGATGGCAATGAGGATCAACCGATTGCGCTTGGCGCTGCCATTCTCGGCGGCGGCCCGGTTAGTGGCGTGATGGTCGACACGGATGGATCGGAAACCTTGTCGCTGGTGCTGAGCGGCCTGCCGCAGGGCGTCATCCCTTCCAGTTCCGTTGCCGGGGGGATAAATTATCTCGGCAATGGCACCTGG
>CAZZPH010000368.1:0-2971 GCA_964655725.1 uncultured Hyphomicrobium sp. | reverse complement strand
GCCGGCCGGCTGAGCCGCGAGTTCACCGCTCTCAAGGGCAGGCACCTGGCCCGACCCGGTCTCCGAGCCCATCACTGGAATATCGTCGGTGGCATTTGCCGCTGCGGGAGCGGCCGCGGCGGGGACCGCTGCCCCCTGAGCCGCCCGCGCCGCTTGTGCGCGCTCCACCTGGCGCCAAACCTTCACAGCGGCGTTGTGCTCCGCCAGAGTGGTGGAGAATTTATGCCCGCCCGTGCCGTCGGCCACGAAGTAGAGTTCGTCCGATTTGGCCGGGTTGAGAACCGCTTCGATAGAGGCCCGCCCCGGATTACAGATCGGCCCCGGCGGAAGGCCGTTGATCCTATACGTATTGTAAGCCGTCTTGGTGTCGATGTCGGTGCGCGTAATCGAACGCCCCAGTGAACCCTTGCCGCCGACAATTCCATAGATGATGGTCGGATCCGACTGCAGGCGCATGTTCTTGCGCAGACGGTTGACGAAGACAGCGGCAACGCGTTCACGCTCGTCGGCCTTGCCAGTCTCCTTTTCCACGATAGACGCCAGGATGATCGCCTCTTGGGGGGTCGAGACGGGCAGATCAGGCTGGCGCTTTTCCCAGATGCTCTCGATCAGGCGCTGTTGATCGGACTGCATGCGTGCGATCAGGTCCTGACGCGCCATGCCTTTCGAGATGCGGAACGTATCGGGAAGCAACGTGCCTTCAGCCGGAATCTGTGTGACGTCACCAGAAAGGTTCTCTTCCGCCATCAGCCGTTCCACAATCTGCTGGCTGGTCAATCCCTCTGGCAGCGTTACCTTGTACAGCACCGACTTGCCGTCCGTGAGGGTCTCCAGGACATCGCGCATGCTCGCGCCTTTGGCAAATTCGTACTCGCCGGCTTTGAGATCGAGCGCTTTGCCAGAGCCCATCATGTTGCGCATGAGGTGATTGGCGACGAACGCCCAGCGGTTGGAGATGACGCCTTCACTCTCGAGTTTCTCGGCGATCTCGATGCGCCCTTCGCCGCGCTCGATGACCACGGTGCGCAAAACATCAAGAGGTCCCGCCCGATCATAGTAGTGGCCAAGAAGCAGTGCGCCGCCGCCGATCAACACCATGCCGGCGACAACGAGCGTGATCAGCCCGCTGCCAACCCGTGCGACAGCACCCATCGTGCGCGATTGCCTGCGGATCCTGCCCCCCCTGGGACGTTGAGGGGCGCGTTGCGGCTCGAGCGCCTCCGAGGGACTGCGTGGACGCTGGATCCCACTGCCGGTCGAAAGCGACGGCGGAACGTCACGACGGATGTTCATCTTCGCTCCTTGAAGCCCTCCGGACACCCGGCGGACCTGTCGTACCGGGAAGGCCCCGCCTGACTGGAGGAATCCTAAGCCCGGGATCAGGGATCAAAATATGGCAACTTCCTGAGCAGGGTTACGCACCCCCCGCAGTTTCAGGCGACGCGCCTCAAAATCAGCGATGCATTGGTGCCACCAAAGCCGAACGAATTGCTCAGCACCGTATCGATCGGCCGGTTACGCGCCACATGGGGAACCAGATCGATCGCCGTCTCGACCGACGGATTGTCGAGATTCAATGTTGGTGGCGCGATGTTGTCACGCATGGCAAGGATGGAGAAAACCGCCTCGACGGCCCCAGCGGCGCCGAGCAGATGTCCCACGGCCGATTTGGTGGATGACATGGAGAGCTTGGCAGCGATGTTGCCGAACAGGCGCTCCACCGCGGAAAGCTCGATCTCGTCTCCCATCGGCGTGGAGGTTCCATGGGCATTGATGTAGTCGATGTCGGACGCCTCGATGCCGGCGTTCTTCAGGGCAGCACGCATGCAGCGGTACGCCCCATCTCCCGATTCCGAAGGCGCAGTGATATGGTAGGCGTCTCCCGACATGCCATACCCGATCACTTCAGCGTAGATGCGCGCACCGCGCGCCTTGGCATGCTCCAGGCTTTCCAACACCACCATGCCGGCACCTTCGCCCATGACGAAACCATCGCGGTCCCTGTCATAGGGCCGTGATGCCTTATGGGGTGTTTCATTGAAATTCGTGGAAAGCGCCCGGCAGGCGATGAACCCAGCAATGCCGATGCGGCATATGGGACTTTCAGCACCACCTGCGACCATGACTTCCGCATCACCCAGCGCAACGAGACGCGCTGCATCGCCGATGGCGTGGGTGCCGGTCGCGCACGCTGTGACAACAGCGTGGTTGGGGCCTTTGAGTTGATGACGGATTGAAACATAACCGCCGGCCAGATTGATCAAGCGCCCCGGGATGAAGAACGGCGAGATGCGGCGCGGCCCCTTCTCCTTGAGCAGGATCGCCGTATCGGCGATGCCAGACAGCCCACCAATGCCCGAACCGATCAGAACGCCCGCGGTTTCCTGCTTCTCCACCGTGTCGGCTTTGAAGCCGGAATCCGCCAGAGCCTGTTCCGCTGCGGCCATGGCGAAGATGATGAAATCGTCAACCTTGCGCTGCTCTTTCGGCTCCATCCAATCATCGGCAGTGAATTTGCCTTCGGCGGTGGCACCACGCGGAACGAAATTTGCGATCTGACAGGTCAGGTCCGAGACGTCGAACTCCTCGATGCGGCGGGCCCCGCTCTGGCCGGACAGAAGGTTGCGCCACGCGCTCTCGACCCCCACACCTACCGGGCTCACAATTCCCAGCCCCGTCACGACAACCCGTCGCATCATGCCCACCACCTCGCCTGCTCCACCGCCCACCGAGTGCGATCCTGCCAGAGACCGAGCCCCTCCACGACCGTCAAACCCACAGGGCCGATATATGCACGAACGGCGCCCGGGTTCCTGTCGAGCCCGAACGCCGCACGGCCTTGAGAAACTTTATGGCCCCGGGATGGACCCAGCGACCGGCCGGCGTCTTGCCGGGCCGAAATCGGGCCTCAGGCCGGCGTTGCGTTCTTCTCCAGGAACTTCACGGCATCGCCCACCGTCAGGATATGCTC
>CAZZPH010000367.1:0-2985 GCA_964655725.1 uncultured Hyphomicrobium sp. | reverse complement strand
GTTGGATCGCCCAGGCCAAGAAGCTCGTCGAGCAGACGAGCGTCTGATTGCGGCACGAGATGGCCGTGGCGGGGCCAACATCGCCCGCCACGCTGCAGTAACAAAGGCGGGCTACGCAGGCTCGTCTTTAGAGAATATCCATTGGCTACGCGCCCGTTGGGGGCGCAAGGAGCACATGATGAGCACGATCACCGCGGCAATGGTGAAGGATCTGCGCGAGAGGACTGGCGCGGGCATGATGGACTGCAAGCAGGCGCTGACAGAAAGCGCCGGCGACATGGAAGCCGCCATCGAATGGCTGCGTAAGAAGGGCTTGTCGAAGGCGGCCAAGAAATCGGATCGCATCGCCGCGCAAGGGCTCATCGGCATAACGTCGGATGGAACATCCGGTGCCGTCGTTGAGGTCAACTCGGAAACGGACTTTGTCGCCCGCAATGATCAGTTCCAGGACATGGTGCGCAAAATCGTGTCGCTCGCGCCTGCTGCCAAGGGTGATCTTGAGAAGCTTCAGGCTGCCAAGTATCCCGGTAGCGGCAACACCGTCGAGGGTCAGATCAAGGATGCGATCGCCACCATCGGCGAGAACATGGGCCTGCGCCGGACCGCGGCACTCTCCGTTTCCGACGGCGTCGTTGCGGCCTACGTCCACAACAAGGTGGCTGACGGTCTTGGTAAAATCGGCGTCCTGGTCGCTCTGGAGAGCACAGGCGACAAGGATAAGCTGACCGAACTCGGCCGCCAGATCGCGATGCATGTGGCCGCAGCCAGCCCGCTCGCTGTCACCCCCGATGATCTTGATCCGGCTGCGATCGAGAAGGAGCGCGCGTTCTACACCGAGCAGGCGCTGGAGTCAGGCAAGCCCAAGGACATCGTCGACAAGATGGTGGAAGGGCGGCTGCGCAAGGAATTCTTCCAGCAGGCCTGCCTGATGAGCCAGGTCTTTGTGCTCGATGGCAAAGCCAGCGTCGAGGAGGCCGTCAAAGCCGCCTCCAAGGAGATCGGCGCGCCCGTCAAGGTATCGGCCTTTGTGCGCTATGCGCTGGGCGATGGCATCGATAAGAAGGTCGAGGATTTTGCCGCTGAGGTGGCCAAGACGGTCGGTGCGGCCAAGGGCTGACAGGATCCGCGGCAGCGTCGTTAGGCGGATGTTCGATAGCCGTCTGGATCCGTCCAGACGGCTATTTTCACGACTTAAGCGAAATAGATCTCGATCCCGAAAAGGTCTGGTCAGCAGGGCTCGTGACGATTATGCAGCCTGGGGTGTGCGCCGGTGTGCGAGTCGCCAACCCGATCGCCGAGGAGGTTGGCGCGCAAGGGCTGCGGACATCACCCTCAGCCCAGTGTCTGCAGCACGCTCATCAATCATCGGGGAACGGCCATGGCCGCGAGTGCGAGCGATCTCAAATACAAGCGATTGATGCTGAAGCTCTCTGGCGAGGCGCTGATGGGCGCGGGGAGCTACGGAATTGACATGCAGGTGGCCGATCGCTTGGCGGGGGATGTCGCCGCGGCGGTCGAATCCGGTGCCCAGATCGCAATCGTCGTCGGCGGAGGCAATATCTTCCGCGGTCTGCAGGGTGCTGCGAGCGGTATGGACCGGGCAACGGGCGATTACATGGGCATGCTTGCTACGGTCATGAACGCGCTGGCACTCCAGCAAGCCCTGACGATCAAGGGGGTCGACGCACGGGTGATGTCGGCTATCCCGATGCCCACCGTCTGCGAGAGCTATGCCCGGCCGCGTGCGCTGCAGCATCTGACGAAGGGCCGCGTCGTCATTTTCGCCGCCGGGACGGGAAATCCGTTCTTCACGACCGACACGGCAGCAACGCTGCGGGCGATCGAGACAGGGTGTGATGCCGTTGTAAAGGCGACGCAGGTCGACGGCGTGTATTCGGCCGACCCGAAGCGTGATCCTTCTGCCACGCGCTTCGACCGGCTGACCCACTCTGAAATCCTCGCGCGCGACCTCAAGGTGATGGATGGGGCCGCAATCGCACTTGCCCGTGACAATCGACTTCCGGTAATTGTCTGTGCCATCGAGGAGCCTGGAAATCTCCTCAAGGTCTTGAAGGGAGAGGCTCGGGCGACGGTAATTGAAGGCTGATTGCCTCCTTTAACGCCGGGCCTTCCCACCATATCGCCATATCGCGGTGCACCGGTTCGACGGGCCGCCGCGGGTGGCCAGACGGGAAATGCCATGTCTGCTCTTACGACGTATGATCTGCAGGAACTGGAAAACCGCATGAGGGCGTCCATCGACGCCTTCAAGCGTGAGTTGGGTGGTTTGCGGACGGGGCGCGCCAGCGCGCATCTTCTCGACGGAGTGCAGGTCACGGTTTACGGGTCGCGCTCGCCCATCAATCAGGTGGCGACGGTCTCGACGCCAGAGCCGCGCCTCATCACCGTCCAGGTTTGGGATCGCAGCAATGTCGCCGCCGTCGACAAGGCGTTGCGAGAGGCCAACCTCGGCGTCAATCCGGTGGTCGATGGACAATTGATCCGCCTGCCACTGCCCGCACCAACGGCCGACAGGCGCAACGAACTCGTCAAGCAGGCACACAAGTATGCCGAGAGCCACCGCGTGGCGGTGAGGAACGTGCGCCGCGACGGCCTGGACCTTCTCAAGAAGCTGGAGAAGGACGGAAAGATGAGTGAGGACGAGCACAAGAAGAATGCTACCAAGGTGCAGGACCTGACCGATCGCCTCATCAAGGAGATCGACCAGATTCTGACGACCAAGGAGACCGAGATCCAGAAGGTGTAGGCAACTGGTGGGGCGGGGCGGCAGCCTGGAGAGGCTATGCATGCGCGACCCTTGCAGATGCGGGTCCCTCCGCCCGTACGACGTCGAGGCCACGCGCTCGTTCAGAGCGTAGAAGAAAGCGTGACGAACGGCATGAGCCCCCAACCGAGCCAGATGGCAATGACGCGGCCTGCACCTCGACACGTCGCCATCATCATGGATGGCAATGGACGATGGGC
>CAZZPH010000366.1:0-2988 GCA_964655725.1 uncultured Hyphomicrobium sp. | reverse complement strand
GGGCTCAAGGCTCCGCTACCGGCAACGCTCTCGGCCATCGCCACACGTCATAAGATGCTGGAGAAGGACGGCTGGCGGCTCTTAACTCCACGACACGCGCCGGACGCGGCTTTGGCAGGTCACCTGACGTTCGCGCTCAAGTATGAGGGTCTCGACCTTCTCGTCTTGAAACGCCTGTTCGTCGTCACGGGACCGGAGCCCATCGAGGCGCTGGTTCGGAGCCGGCCAACGGGGCGTTACGCGCGGCGGCTGTGGTTTCTCTATGAGTGGCTGCTTGGTGCGAAGCTCAACCTACCCGATGTCAAAAAGGGCACGTACACCGACGCGCTGGACACCACGCAGCAGTACGGTGGGACGCCTCAGAACTCGGCGCGCCATCGCATCCGCAACAACATGCCGGGCACGGCGGCCTTCTGCCCGCTGGTCCGGCGCACACCAGCCCTCGAAGGCTACACGAGCTTAGAGCTCGCAACACGCGCCCGCGAAATTGCCAACCAAGTTCCAGCCGATCTCCTGACACGCACGGCGGCATTTCTGCTCCTGAAGGACTCGCGCGCAAGCTACGTGATCGAAGGGGAAGACCCGCCGCAAGACCGGGTGCAGCGTTGGGGCTGGGCCATTGGGCAGGCTGGCCGTACCCCTATTGACGTAGACGAGCTACTACGCCTGCAGCAGATCGTTATCGATGACGCACGCTTTGTGCCCCTTGGCTTGCGCACCGAAGGCGGGTTCATCGGAACGCATGATCGCGAGACGCGGGCCCCGATCCCCGATCACATCAGTGCGCGCCCTGAAGACCTGGCATCACTCTTGGCGGGGCTCATCGCCTTCGACAGCGGCACGGCGCGCGATCTGGACGCGGTGATTGCGGCGGCCTGCCTCGCGTTCGGCTTCGTGTTCATTCACCCGTTTGTGGACGGCAACGGCCGCATTCACCGCTACCTGATCCACCATGTCCTGGCCACGCGCGGCTTCAATCCGCCCGGCATCGTGTTTCCAGTGTCTGCCACGATGCTCGTGCGCATCGACGCCTACCGTGCCGCGCTGGAAAGTTATTCGCGCACTGTCCTGCCCTTCGTTGAATGGCGCGCCACAAAGACCGGCAACGTCGAGGTTCTGAATGATACGGCGGACCTCTACCGCTACTTCGATGCCACGCTCCAGGCAGAGTTCCTTTATGCGTGCGTGCAGCAGACCGTCGAGGAAGACTTGCCCCAGGAAGCGGCGTTCCTGCGCCGCTACGATGAGTTCCGCGCGCGTGTGGCTGAGATCGTCGACATGCCGGACCGGACCGTCAACCTGCTCTACCGGATGCTGCACCAAAATGGCGGCAAGCTATCCAAGCGCGCGCGCGAGAACGAGTTTGCTCAGTTGACGGCCACAGAGGCCGAGATTTTCGAAACGGCTTACGCCGATGCGTTTCAGTTGACGGCTGATTGATCGATCATAACGTCGTCGGTGCAGTCCAAAATTAGCAAGCCCGTTGCCTCACGGCTCTTTTCACGTCTTGAAATTCACGTCTCGCTGTTCTGAAATTTAAGAAGATGTATTGAGAAGAAATGTTCGGCCCCTGTATTGAAGTGTTCTGTTCTATATATAGGGCGCTACCGATCATGCGTAAAACCGCTACCGATTCAGCGTGACAGCGCAACCGATTATGCGTGCGCCCCTGCCCTATCGCTACCGATTCTGCGTTCAACCGCTACCGATCCTACGTAGGCTCTCGCGAGAGCCGCAGTCGTGCTGCTGTCTCGTGCACGGCCGCGCTACCGATTAAGCGTACCTCATAGCACAACAGATGGCGCGCCACCGATTATGCGTGGTTGCCCCCTGCCCTATCCGCTACCGATTATGCGTGATCACTAGCGCGCTGTGCGTTTGGCGGGAAGCGCTAAAACCTCCGGCCCGGCGGGTGTGATGAGAGTGACACAGGCTAATCCCAGGGCCAATGAACACGCGATGGGCGATAGAACCCGAACGCGGGTCATACTGAGGCGGATCGGAGTCGCCTTGGATGACCAGGTGCCCAAGTGGCCAAATGCACAATTGACCATCGCTATCTCAAGCGACGGCCATCTTCCGGCATATCTTCATCGGCGATGTGAATCCCGTAGGCGCGGAGCGCTCTCATGATGATGTGCCGTGCCGAGCAGTGGCCATCAAGAGCACGTCGTTTGACGTCTTCAGCGACATAATCGGGAAGCTCTACGGGAATGCGTTGCACGGGGCGGCGCTCGCGCCGTACCGGCAATGGCAATGGTTCAACGGGGTGAAGTGCAGGCAGCTGCGTCTTGTCCGAGGTCCCCTCCCCTTCCCCGGGAAACACCATGGACGGGATCTTGCGTTCCTGGCTGAACTTTTCAACGGCCCGTGTGGCGATGTCAAAATCGATCGGCTGGATGATGACGGCTGGCTTCGACATCACGCAGCCTCCTGCTGCTGGTTCGGAAACAGCAAGTCACATACCTCACGGGCCAGAAGGTCGAGTTCGGTCACGGCCTTGCGAACCGGATCGCGACTCTGGTCGGCATAGTGGGGCGGCTTGCCGGTCATGAAGATTTCGGCGTAGGCCGCGCGTTCGGTCAGCATGGTCTCGAACCGGAGCATGCCGGACCGGGCGATGTCGGCAATCGCCGCGCGTTGGTAGGTTGGAAACAGCGGCGATACTTCGTTGATCAGCAGGCGATGTAGGATGGGCTTGCCGATGGCGTGAGACAGGTCGCTGAGCTCGCGACTGAGTTTGGTGGCTTCTACGATGTCCGGCTCGGAAAGCTTGGCGGGGCTAATGGTCAAATGTGCAAGTGTGCTGGCCTGGATCATGGCCTTGGCGAAGGCGCCGGCAACGTCAACCAGGATAAACCCGCGATGGGCGGGATAGACGCTGCGAATGTGGCCCATGAAATTGGCCTCATCGACGGCTTCGACGTGCAGGTTCGCAATGTCGGGCTTGAAGCGGCTATACCAGCGATGCAGTGTCCGTGTCTGATC
>CAZZPH010000365.1:0-3009 GCA_964655725.1 uncultured Hyphomicrobium sp. | reverse complement strand
GCAAGGAGCGGCCGGTCGCGGTGTGCGACGACATCTCCTGCTGGGCGCAGAACCGGCGCGCGCAGACCGTCCTGAACAGCCGCGTGGCCTCCTGACGGCGGGCTTCCCCCAGGGGCATCGACGCCGAGCCTCTCGGCGCTAGGCCGGGGGCGCGGGCTGCAGCCGCAATCCAGACGGCCTCTCCTCAGACAGCCAGGTTTTGAGGACTCCAGTCCCCGGCAGTCCGGTCCCATTTCTCGAGCACGCGGTCCGCGGCTTGTGCTGAAAACCGCCGAATTGCAGCATAGTTTGGCCCCATTGATTGCGCACAACACCGGGGATTTCGGGCCACTTCCGGGACGTTCTTCCATGCTTCGGCCGATTGCGCAGAGCGGTGTCCGGCGCGCCATCACCATGGTGGTTTGCGTCATGGGTATCGCGTGGCTCACGTCCGGCTCAATAGGGGCCGCGGACGATCAGCACCCGTACGACGTGGCACAGGACGATCACGAACCCGATGAGATGCTGCTGGGTGTGATCGAGACACCACCGGCGCGTCTTGTGCCGCAAATCCCCGATGCGTCCGCTCCAGCGTTGCCCTCCGCCGTCACCGATCCGCGATCTCCCGATGAATTGTTCCGCCTCGCCAGCGAGGAGTTGGCCGCGGGAAGAACGGAGGCAGCGCAGCGGCTGTTTGAGATCCTCGTCGCTTCCGCTCCATCGCATCCCAAGTCTCGCGAAGCGCGCCGCCGGCTTCAGGTCATCTATCGAGGACTTGCCGAGGTGCCAGCTGCTGAGACGCTGTCGGCGGGCTCGCGAACGGGCCCTGAGGTGTTTCCACCCGGATCGGCCCCCGCGACCGAAGCGCCCGCGCGCGTTGGCGATCCGCGCCGTGTCGTGCTGCCGGTTCCGGTGGCGCGCTCGGTGGAAGAAAATTTCGTCATCGAGGCGGGGGACCGGGTCTTCTTTGCTCCGCGCAGCGCCGACCTCGGCGCCCGGGCGCGCGTCGTCCTTTCCGCCCAAGCCCGATGGCTGAAGCGCAATCCGAGCCTTTATGCGGTTGTCGAGGGACATGCGGACGATCCTCCGCTCGACGATGCCGAACTGGAGCGTCTGGCGCTCGCCCGGGCGCAGGCTGTGTATTGGCGTCTCGTCGAGGAGGGGGTGGTGTCTCACAGGTTGGGCATCAATCCCCTGGGGCGTCAGAAGCCTGTTGCGGATTGCGCCGCGGCGCACTGTTCGGCCCAAAATCGGCGTGCCGTCACGGTGCTGACACCCCAGAAATTAAGCGAGCTGCCCTCGGGAGAGACGGACCAGCGCAGTTGGTCGCAATGAGATTTTGCGGTCTGATGCCAGGCAGGCGCCCGTGGCACGGCATGGGTTGATCGGGCGATTTCTGCTATACGGGATCGCGTCAGCGGGCAGCGGGTGCCCGGTGTTTCAGGGCGGTCTTCTTGGAAGGGCAACGTGCGGGTGGCTGATTTGAACCAGTGGTATGGGCAGGGATGTGAACCGAAGGTCCGTTCCGGCGGGCTTACGGGTTTGCTCGTGTTGGGGCTCATCTGGAGCGCGCAGGGATTGTGGGCGGGTCCTGCAATGTCCCAGGACGCAGGACCGGGCGCTGCGGCGGCGAAGGCGGCACAAGGTGCCGCGGGGCAGGCCAAACCAAAGGCCGCCAGCGGAGATGCCGAACTGCGGCGCCGCGTCGAGCAGCTGGAAGAGCAGCTTGTCGATCTTCAGGTCGTGATTGGGACCCTGGAATCTCTGGCCCGCTCTGGCGGCGGTGGAGCCATGGCGGCGCCGCGCCAGCCGGTCGCCGCTGGCCTGTCACCCGCCGACGCGGGCCGGATCGAAGCGCTCGAAATGCAGATCAAGGCTCTGGCATCCCAGATTTCGCAATTGTCGGGTTCGTCGCAGGGCGGGTCTGGCCAAGTGGGCGCGGCGCCGTCGTATCCGCCCGCCGCAGATCGGTTCGGATCGACGACGGTCAATTCAGCCAATCTCGACGAAATTGGCGGACTGATCAGCGAGCCGGAGTTTGGCAACGGCGCATCGGGCTCGGGCTGGTCTGCGACGCCACCCGCGAGCGAGCGCGTCTCGCCCGCCTCACCGGCTGGCGCGAGCGGCGGGGCCGTGGCGGCCATCGATCCGGGGTTGGCAAGTGGCGATCCCAAACAGGACTACGAGCGCGCCTACGCCTTCTTGCTGCAACAGAACTACGGTGCGGCGCAATCCGGCTTCACGGAGTTTCTGCGCGCGTATCCCAAAGATTCGCTGGTGCCGAATGCGCTCTACTGGCTGGGAGAAACGCACTACGTTCAACGCAATTATGCCGATGCAGCCGAAGCCTTCGACCTTGTGATGCAAGGCTTTGGCAACAGTCCAAAGGCGCCCGACAGCATGTTGAAGCGTTCGATGGCGCTGGCGAGTATCGGCAAAACACAGGACGCTTGCGGTCTGCTGCGCCAGTTGCCGACGAAGTACCCCAGTGCGCCTGCGCATCTGAAGGGCAGGGCAGACAGCGAACGTCAGAGACTGGGCTGTGGCTGACGCTGGAATCGAGGACATATGGCTACGCCCTGGCACGTGTCCGGCGCAGCACTCGACGAGTTGCTCCGGCGGCTCAATGCATTCGATCATCTGATCCTGGCCGTATCGGGCGGGCCCGATAGCATGGCGCTCATGCACCTCGTCGCGCGCTGGGCGCAGGCGAACGCCCAGGTGCGACCCGTGATCGAGGTTGCGACCGTCGATCATGGCTTGAGACCGCAATCGCGGCAGGAAGCCGCTGACGTGGGCCGGCGCGCACGGTCCTTGGGATTTGCGCATCACATTCTGACGTGGCCGGGACCCAAGCCCGCAACGGGGGTGCAAGCGGCCGCGCGCGAGATGCGCTACGCACTCCTCGCAGACCTCGCGCAGGCCTCGTCAGGCGCGCGCGTCGGTATCGTCACGGCCCATACCATCGATGACCAGGGTGAAACCGTGCTGATGCGGTTGGCGCGCGGCAGTGGCGCCGACGGGCTGGCG
>CAZZPH010000364.1:0-3026 GCA_964655725.1 uncultured Hyphomicrobium sp. | reverse complement strand
GACCTTGTCATTCCGCGCCTCCCGCTCAAGGCGGGCACATATGCACTCAGCCTGTTCCTAAACCAGCGCCTTGCCGACGGGCGTTCGGTTGGGCTCGATGTCCGGTCCTGGACTGTGAACGAGGCGGTGTCGCTCGAAGTGGAGGGAACGTCCTCGTCCGGCGCGATCAACCTGCCGCTGACGGTTCGTGAAGGCGCGCCGGCGTGATGGAGCGCTACATCCGCATAGAGAATGTGAGCTACACCTATCCGGGCACAGGAAACGGCGAGGTCAAGGCCTTGCAGGATGTGAGCCTCGACGTGCGAGATGGCGAACGCATTGGCATCATCGGCGAAAACGGTGCAGGCAAGTCGACGCTGCTGCAAGTCATTGCGGGTGTCTTGAAGCCGGACACCGGGCGCCGCGAAGTGAAGGGCAAGGTGCACGCCGTGCTCGCTGTGGGCATGGGTGTTCGCGAGGAAGCGACGGGCAGGGAGAACCTGTTCCTGGATGGGCTTATGATGGGTCGCAGCCGGGCCGAAACACAGGCCAAGCTCGACGAGCTGATCGCCTTCGCCGAACTCGGTGACTTCATTGATCGGCCTGTTCGCACCTACTCGACGGGCATGAAGGCACGCCTCGGCTTTGCCTCGCTCGTGACGATAGAGCCTGAAATCCTGATCATCGACGAAGCGCTGGGCGTCGGCGATGCCTTCTTCGCGGACAAGGCGATGGCGGCGATGGACCGCCTGACCGAGAAAGGCGCAATCGTGCTGCTCGTGTCGCACAGCCTCGCTTCGATCACCCAGAACTGCGATCGGTGTATCTGGATTGAAGCTGGAAAGGTGCGCGCGGATGGGCCGTCGCTCGAGGTCGCCGCAAGCTACCGCGCGCTCGTGCACGCCAAGGAAGCGGCCGATATCGCCCGCAAGTTCGGTGCGAGCGGCAAGTCCTGGGCAAGCACACCGCGTCTCGCGATTGCGTCCGTCCGACTCAGCGGCGCTGATGACGGTCAGGAACGGCAACTTGCCGAATGCGGTGAAGCCCTTGTGCTTGATGTCACGCTGACGGGGGAAGACGCGGGTGTCGCCCAGACGCTACGCGTTTGGGCCGAACGCAATGACGGACTTGTCGTTTTCGACGAACGCGTCACCGTGCCGGCGCTGACGCAATCGAGCCGTTCACGACCGCTCCACATCGATCTGGGCCCGATCGACTGGCGGCCCTTCATCTACCAGTTCCATGTCGAATGCTTCTCGCCCAAGCAGGCCATTGCCCACGGCGCGGCAACCGTGAAGATCTGGTCTGACACACGCGTGCAGGGCGGCACGCCAATGCTGCAGAACGCGATCCAGATTTCGGCCCGGCGTTTCTGACCTATCAGAGCGAGACGCTATAGACCTTGCCCCACAGGCCGAGGTTGATGATCCGCCAGAGCGTGAAATCCACCGGCCGGCGGCCCTCGAGCGCGGCATTCATCAGCGCGCGCGCCTCGGTGGGATCAAGCAAGTCCGGATAACGGGCAAGCGTTGCTTCGACACCGTCCTCTACCAGCGGCCGCAGGACACCGCGGAACCAGGCTGTTTCAGGTGTCGCAAATCCGAGCTTGTCATGCCGCAGCCGGACACGTTCCGGCAGGATGCCTTTCATGGCGCTGCGCAGCACGCGTTTGGTATCGCCGCCCACCATCTTGTGCTCATCCCACAGCTTGATGTCGAACTCGACAAGGCGGTGATCGAGGAACGGCACACGCGCCTCGATCGAATGCGCCATCGAATTGCGATCCTCATATCGCAGCAGCATTGGCAAGCTCGCGCCCTTGGTGAACAGTACGCACAAGTCACCAAGATCATTGACCACAGGAATGCCATCGCGGGCCATGACCTCAGCTGTGCCACCACCTGATGCCGGCTTCGCAGCGTCGAGAAGTGCGCTGCCCATCCAGCCATCGCCCGCCCGGTCGACCGGCGCCACTTGGCGCGCAAACTTCACGATCCATCGCGGGGCTCGGGCGCCAAGCAGAGTCTTCAGCTGGTCGGCCGGAGCAAGCCCGTGCTTGCGCCAGCGGTCGAATATCATCCAGCCAAGTCCGGCATAGTTTCGCGCATTGATCATGGACTGCGCGTAGTACCAGAAACTTCCGTGATAGCCCGCCAGCTGTTCATCCGCACCCTGACCATCAAGCATCACCTTGATCCCGCTCCGACGGGCTTCCTCGAACACGCACCATTGGGAAAAGATGCTGGTAGATCCGTAGGGCTCGTCCTGGTGCCAGGTGATCTTCTCGGCGAGGGCGAAGGCATCTTCGGCTTTCGGCCAGACGAAATGCGGCTCGGATCGTGTCTCGGCGATGACCGCGTCCATGAACGGCCTCTCGTCAACTTCCTTGTTGGCAAAACACGCGCTCACCGTATGAATCGGCCCCGCGCCGCTCTCCCCCTCAAGCAGCTTGTCCATCGAGCTAACGATGGCTGAACTATCGAGCCCGCCTGACAGGCATGAGCCGACGCGCACGTCCGATCGCAAATGCATCTTGACCGAGTCGAGGAAAATCTCCCGGAACTGCGCCGCTGCGGCCTTCTCGGTCAGCTCAGGTCCCTTCGATCTTGGAATGTCATAGTACTGACGGATCGGAAGGGCATCGCCGGGCGACCACTTTGCGAAGTCGAGCCGCACGCATTGCCCGCCGCGCAGCTGGCTGATCCCGGCAAACATGGTCTCGTCGGTATGGTCCGTGTACCCGGCTGCCAGGAAATCCCAGGTCCGTCCGAGGTTCATTCGCGCGGAGTGGCCCGGAAGTCCGATCAACTGCTTGATCTCGGAGCCAAAAGCGATGCCTTTCGGGCTTGCGAACCAGAACAGGGGCTTGATCCCGAACCGGTCGCGCGCCGCAAACAAGACCTGTTCCTTGGCATCCCAGATGATGAAGGCATACATGCCCATCAGCCGGTCAAGCGCGGCTTCGCCCCAGGCAATGTAGGCGGCGAGCAGCACTTCGCTATCGGATTCCGTTCTGAATGGCACGCCTCGCGCGGCAAGTTCTGCAC
>CAZZPH010000363.1:0-3031 GCA_964655725.1 uncultured Hyphomicrobium sp. | reverse complement strand
CGCCATATCGCGTCACCGCGAGGATGGTGGCGCCGTGCATGGCGAACAGCAAGGCCGATCCATAGAGGAACGCGATGGAGAGCATATGGAACGGATTGTAGAACAGGTTGCCGTAGACGATGGAGAAGTTGTTGGTCCAGTCGAGGTGCGTGAAGATGCCGAAGGGAACCGCCTCGCTCCAGCTGCCCATCAGGATCGGACGGATGAAGCCTAGAACCAGATAGAGCCAGATGGCGGAAGCAAAGGCCCACGCCACATGTGTTCCCATGCCCAGTGAGCGTGCCCGGCGATACATCCGCGCCCACCACAGCAGTATGGACAGCGTGAGGAAGAAGCCGGCCATCAGCCACCATCCGCCTTCCTTGAGCGGCGGGATGCTCAGTCCATACTCGGGCTTGGGCGGATCAAGCGTGAGGTAGGGCAGCCGGCGGATGAACTCCACCGGATCCCAGTTCACCGACGCCCACATGTTGAGCCCGATGATCTCAATCGCGATGATACCGCAGACGAGAGACATGAACCCGAGCGTGCCCAGATAAATTGGTCCAATCTGCGCGTCACCGATCTTTCCGAGCCAGTAGGAAAAACTGGTCTTTCCGGTGCGTTCCGAGTCGCCATGAGGCAAGGGGATGCCCGGTTCTCCAACGGTCTGGAGCTGCACCTGGGTGAAGATGTTCTGATATTGCGTCATTGTCTCCACTCCATCATCGTGCCCAGATCGGCAGTTCGAGCCACCAGTTCCACCAATCAACCCAAGGATCACCGTCTGCCCACAGCGGGCCGCTGATCACGATGCACACCGCGCTCCAGAACCCGGCGGACAAGGCAAGGAACAATCCCAGCCGGTGAATGCCGAGGGTGCCGATGGAATATCCGATGGTGTCGCGGAAGTAGGTGTTCTCGTGCTCGGGCGTCTTCACCACTTCGCCCGTCTTGGGATTGGTCGCCGACAGGATCAGCGAGCCATGCAATGCCAGAGCGAGAGTTGTCGTGAAGAAGAACGTGATCGCGATCATGTGTGCCGGATTGTAGTGGAAGTTGCCGTAGGTGTAGCCCGTGTTCGATACCCAATCGAGATGACTGGAGAAGCCGTAGGGGAACCCGTAGAACCAAGCACCCATCAGGACCGGCCGGATGACGACCAGCGTCACGTAGGCAAAAATGGCGACAGAGAAGGCGAACGGCACATGATAGCCGATGCCGAGCTTGCGGCAGATCTCGACCTCACGCAGTGCCCAGGAGCCGAACGGCCTGCCATATCCCGCCGTTCTTGAGCGGCGCGAACGCAAGTCCGTATTCGAGGGGTGGCGGATTGATGCTCAGGCGGAATATGTTCCATGTCGGTCCGATAGCGACACCGTAGAGGATGAGCCCCACACCGACGAACGTGAAGAAGATCGTAGCGACACCGAAAAATCCTACGTAGAACGGTCCAACCCAGAAGTCGAACAGGTCCCCGCCGATCAGCGTGCCGCCGCGAACTCGATATTTTCTCTCGAAGTTCAGCATAGCCATGGCTGGTTTCTCCGCTCAGTCGGCGTGCAGCCGGCTGCAAATTTGCTCTTGTAAACTTCGGAGCCGGACGGGGTAGGTTGGCCCCGGCCGTCCGGCTCCCATTTCTAAAGACGGCTAAGCCGCCTTTTTCCACTCGGTCAGCGGCATCTCGATATGCGAGGTGCTCGCCGCCTTGCGCGGACCTTCGATCCAGTTGAACCGGTCGGTGCTCAAGAGAATGAAGTGAATGAGCACAGCCAGCCCGAACAGGAACGTGAACAGAGCGATCAGGGTCCTGCGGGGATCGAACAGAAGCCACAACTTCCACATGTTTTCGTCTCCTACAGGTTTACGCTTTGAGCGACGGTAAGTAGCTCATGGCGTAGTTCACGCCGTCCATCAGCGACGCGTAGCCCTGCGGCCCTGGGAACCAGGGACGCCATTGCCACACGAGGAAATGGGCGATGATCGCGATGACCGCGAAGATGATGAATGAGGTCACGAATATTCCGTGGAACTCCTTCGCCTCTTGCTCGGTCAACCCCGACAATGAGCCGCCTCTGTTGTCAGCAGCCATGTTGGTGCTCTCCGTGAATTGGCCTTGCGGCCGTTACCGCGCACCACCCGCGCGGCAGGGTTGATCGTGGTTTTGGACACCACGTCTGGTATCGCCCGGCTGGCGCCGGTCGACTTCTTGTCCGCTCAGCCCATGAAGGCGTAAGCAGTGCTGATTTCCGCGGCTTCCTTGGCCTGCTGGACGACGGATTTGCGAACCTCATCGCCATTGGCGCGGATCGGCCACTTGTGCGGAAGAGCGCGCTCGACGATCGTGGCGAAAAGGAAGAACGCGAAGGCTGCCGAGAAGATCAGCCGGAATTCGACTGATTTCGATCGCTTATGGCTGCCGCTTCCCTGGACCGCGGGCGGCGCCGGGCGCCGGATGGGCGTCGAAGCGCGGCGTGGTTCCAACGAGGATCTGCTGGACACAGGCTGCAGATGCCCAATGTCGTTGGTCTGGGGCAACGCGCCTGCTTTCTTATAGGCAGGGGGCACCGGCATCGCACGAATGCGCAACACACCGGTATGGCCGATCGAGATCGGATTGGCGCTGATCGTCATGCTGGATGACCCTCCACGTTGGCAGTTTGAGATTGAATGACACGGCGTGCGGTTACGCTCGGCTCGCCGGCCCGGCGCGCTGCACGTTCGGCGGTATCGCGAAGGCGTTTGGCGGCTGAAATGCGCACCAGAACCGGCTGCTCTTCGATCAGGACATCGAGTGCAGCACGTGCCTCTTCGTCCCACGGCAGTTCCGGTGCGAGCCGTGCGGGTGTCGCCTCGACACGGTCGAGGTCGGTTCCGAGAGGAAGGATGTTGAACAGTGCATCGAAGAGTGCGTTGCAGATTTCCTGGACGAGGTAGGTCGCGCCCGCATAGCCCATGAACGGCGTGCCGGTGTGGCGGCGAATGATGGCGCCAGGGAATGAGGCGGGAATGTAGATCGAACGGCCGCCGGTCTCCGCCAGGTACATCCGTT
>CAZZPH010000362.1:0-3040 GCA_964655725.1 uncultured Hyphomicrobium sp. | reverse complement strand
CCTCTATATCGACGGGCGCGACGGACCCGCCAACCGCAACCGGCTGTGCGTCAAGGGCCGCTTCGGCTTCGATTACATCCACCATCCCGATCGCCTGACGGTGCCGCTGATCCGTCGCGAAGATGCGCCCAAGCGCGGTGACATGCAGGTCGACCCGAAAGACCCATGGACCGTGTTCCGCAAGGCCACGTGGGAGGAAGCGCTTGCCAAGGCCACCGGCGGGCTCAAGACCATCCTGGAACGCGACGGCGGCGATGCGCTGGCAGGCTTCGGCTCGGCGAAGTGCTCCAACGAGGAGGCCTATCTCTTCCAGAAGCTCGTGCGCCAGGGTTTCGGCACGAACAATGTCGATCACTGCACGCGGCTGTGTCACGCTTCGTCGGTTGCGGCACTCATGGAAGGGCTCAACTCGGGTGCAGTGACCGCACCCTTCATGGCGGCAAAGGATGCCGAGTGCATCATCATCATTGGTGCGCGGCCGTCCGAGAACCACCCCGTCGCGGCGACGTTCATCCGTGACGCCGCCGAGAAGGGCGCCAAGCTCATCATCATGGACCCGCGCGGACGCACCAGCGGTATTCAGCGCTATGCCTCGCACATCCTGCAATTCAAAGCCGGTGCCGACGTCGCACTTCTGAACGGCATGTTGCACACCATCGTCGAGGAAAAGCTCTACGATCAGCAGTACATCCAGGCCCACACGGAGGGCTTCGAGGCACTGAAGAAGAAGGTCGCCGACTACAGCCCGGAGAAGATGGAACCCGTTTGCGGGATTCCCGCCGCGACGGTCCGCGAAGTGGCGCGCATTTATGCCACGTCGCGCGCCTCCATCATCTTCTGGGGCATGGGTATTTCGCAGCACGTGCACGGCACGGATAACTCGCGCTGCCTGATCGCGCTTGCCCTTGTTACGGGCCAGATCGGGCGTCCGGGCACCGGGCTTCATCCGCTACGCGGCCAGAACAACGTGCAGGGCGCCTCCGACGCCGGCCTCATCCCGATGGTCTATCCCGATTACATCTCCGTGGAGGACCCGCAGGCCCGGCAGTTCTACGAAGAACTCTATGGGCGCGAGTTGTCGGCAAAGAAGGGGCTGACGGTCGTCGAGATCATTAAGGCCATCCTCGCTGACCAGGTCAAAGGTATGTACATTCAGGGCGAGAACCCTGCGATGTCGGACCCCGATGCCGCACATGCACGCGAGGCGCTGGCGAAACTGGAGCATCTCGTGGTGCAGGATATCTTCCTGACCGAGACCGCCTGGCACGCCGACGTCGTGCTGCCCGCCACTGCTCACGCAGAGAAGTGGGGCACCTTCACCAATACGAACCGGCAGGTTCAGATGGCGCGTCCCGTCGTCAGTCCGCCGGGTGAGGCCCGTCAGGACTGGGAGCTGATCCAGGAGATGGCGCGCGGCATCGGACTGAACTGGACCTACGCACACCCCAGCGACGTGTTCGACGAGATGGCGTCCTGTATGCCGTCTCTCAAGAACATCACCTGGGACCGGGTCGATCGCGAAGAGAGTGTCACCTACCCGGTCGATGCTCCGGACAAGCCTGGCAACGAGATCATTTTTGGCGACAAGTTCCCGACCAAGTCTGGCCGCGCACGTATCGTGCCCGCTGATGTCTCCCCGCCTGCCGAACTGCCCGATGCCGCCTACCCGTTCGTGCTGACGACCGGACGGCTGCTCGAGCACTGGCACACCGGCTCAATGACCCGGCGCGCCACCAACCTCGATCTTCTGGAACCCGAAGCGATTGCCGGTCTGAACCCCTACGACATGCGGCGCATGGACATTGCGCCGGGTGACCTCATTCGCGTGTCGACCCGGCGCGGCGAGGTGCTTTTGAAGGCGCGTCAGGATCGCGAAGTTGCAGAAGGCATGGTCTTCATTCCGTTCTGCTTCGCCGAAGCTGCCGCGAACATGCTGACGAACCCGCAACTCGATCCTTACGGCAAGATCCCCGAGTTCAAGTTCTGCGCCGCGAAGGTCGAAAAGGCGGCAATGACGGCGGAGGCCGCGGAATAGCCCGCCCCGGACGACCTCGAAGCCGACGGGCGACCCTGGGCAGCCGGTCTCACGCCGTGGAGTGACGCAAGGTGGTCTGGACCAGCGGGGCTCTCTGCCGGACGTGGGCCTGCACCGAACCCCGCGTCCCTCACGTGGCAAGGACAGTGGATCACGGAGCCATGATGGCAAAGCTCGCTGAGTTCACGGTCCGCCCGGCGCCCGATGATCCGCGCCTGTCGGTTAGCGTCGATGGCATCGATCACGACGGGCGGCGCATTGCGACCGATGTCGTGACCGAGCGCCCTCTCACGCTGTTTCTTAATTCACGCGAGATCGTGACGATGATGACGATCGGCGATCATCCCGATCTGCTGGCCGTCGGCTATCTCCTCAACCAGAACATGCTCCGCCCCGGCGACACCATCACCGGCCTCGACTACGACGACGACATCTCGACGATCGTTGTCCGCACAGACACTCAAACCGATTTCGAAGAAAAGCTGAAAAAGAAGGTCCAGACCTCTGGCTGCGCTCAGGGCACCATATTCGGCGATCTGATGGAGGAGTTCGACAAGGTCGCGTTGCCCATCAGCGCGCGCATCAAGACCTCCTGGCTTTATGCCCTCACGCGCAAGATCAATACCGAGCCCAGTCTCTATCTCAAAGCCGGCGCCATCCACGGCTGCGTGCTGTGCGAAGAGGACCGCCCGCTCATCTATATGGAGGATGTCGGCCGCCACAATGCCGTCGACAAGATTGCCGGATACATGTTTCTCAACGGCGTCACGGCAGACGACAAAATCTTCTACACCACCGGCCGGCTGACCTCAGAGATGGTCATCAAGACGGTGAAAATGGGCATTCCCATTCTCGTCTCGCGCTCAGGCTTTACGGCGTGGGGGGTGGAGCTGGCACGCAAAGCCAATCTCACCCTCATCGGGCGCGCGCGCGGCCGGCGCTTTGTCTGCCTTGCCGGCGAAGAACGGCTCGACTTCGACGCCGATCCGGAGCGCATCGGCGAGG
>CAZZPH010000361.1:0-3049 GCA_964655725.1 uncultured Hyphomicrobium sp. | reverse complement strand
CTAGGATTCTGTGGAATCGCAGGGCCAACGTGGAGATCGTAGTGTCGCTACGCCGCAAAGCAGGTACGCAAGGAGATAGTAGGATGGGCTTGAAAGCACCGGGCATCCTGACGTTCATGCTCTCGGTTATTTTGACCGTAGCCGTTTTATTCGTATGGTTTTTCGATGCCAAGGTTCCGCTGCTCGAAGGTCCAGGCCTGCTCGTAGGCTTGCTCGTCGCTCAGGTGATCCTGATCCTCGGCTGCACGATGCGAGGCCTATAGCGCCGTAGCGCGGCAGCGTTGTAGCGCGGCACCCGATCACAGCCTCTCCGAGTATTGCTGCGCTGCACCAAATTTGTGCGCGCCTAGCAGCCGTCGCCGCATGCGCGCGCTTGTGCAAACCGAGAGCCAGGGGGCTGTGCGCGCTACTGTCGCGCGACAGACCGCGACGTGTACCGACCCGGACGAGCCGCGCCAGAATTCCGGTCATGTCGAAAGCTCTGATTCCCCGCCTTGTCTCTCCCCGCGCACGTCAGTTTGCGCGCGAGATCGCATTGGCGACCATCATCACGGTCGTCGCATTGCTGGCCGTGGTTTATGCGCGCGACAGCAGGGAAATCACCGTCGCACAGCCGCCCCAGGTCGTGCCTGCGAGCCTCGCACGTTGACGGCCACCGCCCCTAATGACCGGGGCCCCCGATCCTGCGGCGGATGCGAAACTGCGTATGACGCCATGATGACTTAGGCCAAGGGATGCGCCCTCAACAGGCCACGCACCGAATTGCCAAGATAGACGGCGTCAGCACGCTCTAAATCCTCCAATCGCAGCGGCTTCTCTTTGGCCCGGCCCGACTCAAGGAGTTCCGCCCGCAGGACCCCTGGCAGCAGGCCGGCCGACAGAGGGGGCGTAAAGAGGACCCCGTCCAACTCGACAAAAATGTTCGTGCGGCTGCCCTCCGCCAAGCCCCCCCGCTCATTCAGATAGACGACCTCGTCAGCGCCGGCTGTTTCGTTGAAGTGCTTCCATTCCTGATCGTAGAGTTCGCGGCGCGTCGTCTTATGGAACAGGAAGGAATCCGAACTATCGAGCCGGGTCGGCGAAATGACATAGCGCATCACACCATCCGGGTTGGCAGGCGGCATCGGCGCTGGCGTGACGGTCACGCCACCATCCTCGGCCAACAACAGGCGAACCCTCAAGCGGGGATGCTCGCTGTGCTCGACCGCCCCGTGCAGGGCCGCCCGGACGGCTGCCTCGTCAAGCCGGAACGAGAAATAGCGCGCCGACGCCTTGAGCCGCTCCAGATGCCGCTCCAGCAGCCAGAACCCGCGACCGTCTTCCCACAGGAGCGTTTCGATCAGTTCAAAGGAGCGGGGCGGATCGGTGAGGAACTTCAATTTCAACAAACACTCGTCGTACTCGTTCGCGCCGACCGAATCGTAGACGACGCCCGAGCCGATGCCCATCTCGCCCGTGCCGTCCCGGAAAACCACTGGCGTGCGGATCGCGACATTGAACCGTGCCGTGCGGTCGGGGCCGATCATCCCGATGGCGCCGCAGTACACACCCCTGGGCTCGGTCTCGTAGTCCGCAATCAGCTCCATCGCGCGGATCTTCGGCGCACCGATGACAGAGCCCGGCGGGAAGATGGCCCGGATGACATCGATGAGCCCCACCTCCTCTTTGAGCATCGCACGCACGCCTGACGTCATCTGGTGGAGCGTGCGAAACGTCTCGATTGTGAAGAGGTCGGTCACCTCAACGCTGCCGATCTCAGAGATGCGGCCGATGTCATTGCGCATCAGATCGACGATCATGAGGTTTTCGGCGCGCTGCTTCGTATTCGTAGCAAGTTCGTGGCGCGCCTCCAGGTCGGCATCTTCCGTGCCGGCACGAGGCGCCGTCCCCTTCATGGGCCGCGTCTCGATCGTGCGCCCCTTCTGCTCGATGAAAAGCTCCGGACTGGCCGACAGGATCGTCACGGCACCTGTATCCACAATGCCGCCATGAGCAACCCTCTGACGCTGGCGCAGGTCACGATAGAACGTCATCGGTGACCCCGAGAGCCGGAAGCGCGCCTTGAACGTCAGGTTGAGCTGATAGATATCGCCGGCCCTGATCTTCTCCTGCACCTTTTCGAAACGCTGCACATAGTCCTCTTTCGACCAGGCTTGGCTCACGGAACTGAATTGATAGCTGCCGCTGCGCGTGTGCGTCCTCAGCCATGTGTCGACGTCCGCCTCCGTCAACTCACGCGGTGCATCATAGAGCCCGAACCACACCAGTGGCATGTTGCGGACACGCGGCATCAGGTGATTGAGGCGCTGCTCCAGCGCGTATCCGAGTTCGTAAGACAGAAACCCCGCTGCGTAGAGACCGCTGGCGAGCGCCTCCTCGATGCGCTGGAACGCATCTGCGACCTCTGCAGGTTCTTGTGCAGTGACAATCGCCTTCGGCATGGAAAACAGCAGGGAAGGCGGCCCGCCACCGGAGCTGTTGTCGAGAAGAACAAAGGTCTCCTCCAGACGAGCCGCTTTAGGAGCTGGCTGGCGGTTCCGCGCGCCCGGCCGCCGCCTGCCCGTGTCTTCGTTCCTCATTACCGATCATGTCCCGACGAGATTTACAGCGCCGCCCGGGGCCCTGCAGCCTCACACACGCTCGCTGACGCCGCATGTCGGCACGAGCACGAAGGCGCCACACATATCGCACCCGGAGAGCGGTTGAAAGCCATCCCGCCAGCCCTCGTGGTCCACGGCCGGACAGCCATCGGGGTGCGCCAAAACCACCGCCGGGCGAGCCCGCCAACATCAAGGCTGAGATGCCGCAGCACGCGCACGCGGGCTTTTCGACAGCGGGCCTTCACAGAAACGAAAAACATGCTATACCCCGCCCGACGCCGTCCCAATGGGACGGCTTTTCGTTCGGCGGGATCCAACCGGGGCCCCGCTTGGCCTGCCAGTAAAATCCGCGCCCTGGTCGCACGTCATGCGATCCTGGCTGTCTGGCAGACGCACATGGTGACGCGGGGTGGAGCAGCCCGGTAGCTCGTCAGGCTCATAACCTGAAG
>CAZZPH010000360.1:0-3076 GCA_964655725.1 uncultured Hyphomicrobium sp. | reverse complement strand
CGATCGGCGCCGCTTAAGGCTCCGGGAAATCTCATCTCCCCCACCCTTTTCAACGCCGGCGAACTGTGAGAGGTTGAGATCATCTTCAACAACCGAAGGGAGGTGATCCGATGTCGAGTGAGATCGTCTTGGCTCAGATGTCCGGGTCCTATTTCGGCAGGTGTGCCGCTATCGGTTGATCTGCATGTTTCGAAACGGACCGCGGGCCTTGAGGGCCCGTCTCACGGGGGCCGCCTCGCCAGGGGTGGCCCCTTTGTGTTGGGCGCGCGAGGGCTCCTGCCAGGGTTTGATACAAGGGTATAGGTGCTCAGGTTCCCGGGGGGCGCCTCGAAGCTTGGGGGAGGGGCCGTTGCGGTTCGCCATCCCGCGCTTGCATTTCGCCCCGGAACAACCCTAAGAAACGGGCGCGCGGGTGTAGCTCAATGGTAGAGCAGCAGCCTTCCAAGCTGAATACGTGGGTTCGATTCCCATCACCCGCTCCAAGCCCCCCATTGTCCATACCGGAGACATGGGTGACAACCGTTTGGCCCCCACGGCGATATGGGCCGTCGCGGACGTTCAGCGGGTCATCGCTGGTAGGTTTTGAGCGTCGACATCATTTCTGTAAATTGCGCGATGTAGTGGGCCTCTTGGTCCTGACGAACCGAAAGAGTGACCAGGATACCGATATGTGACGTCGTCGTCGCCAGATAGTAGGTGTGATAGTTGGCAATCTCCGAGCCGATGTGCAGGCTCTCGATCCAATCGCGCTCGCCCAGAGTGCGCCGTCTCACATAGCGCACGACCGACACCGGGCCCTCAGCAGCACTGCGATCCCCGGTCCGCTGGGGCTTTTCCAGGTGTTCCTCGTAGGCGCGCAAATTGTCGTGGGCTCCGCGTTCCTTGAGTGCAATGATCGCAATTGCCGAATGGGGCGGCTGGCCTTCGGGCCGGCAGATGTCTTCGGTGCCGTCACGCTCGCACCACCAGCCGGGGGCCAAATCGAATTCGATCGCGGGACTGCGGTAGAGTTCGCGCGGCGGGTTGACCCAAAGCATGGATACGCCGGCACCGATACCTCCAAGCGCGGCAAGCGCTGCGAAAAATGAGGCCAGAAGCCATGCGGCAAAGCGGGACCCCATGGTAGTTCTCCCTCAATCCGCGCTCAAGGTCGGCGCCTGGTGATCGGCGAGCCATTTCTCGACCGCGCGGGCATGGTTGCGGGCATCCTCGGAGACATCGTCGGTCGACTTGATCCGGGCGAGGAGCGTGGTTGCTTCGTCATGGTCATGTCCCGACCCGGCCGTGTCACCGATTTCACGCTTCACCAGAAAGCCGATGGCGGCGGCTTCTGCATGATCAATGAGCATTTGGGGTTTGATCTCGTTTGGCTTGATGCTGCGCGCGATGCGCAGGGCGTGGTCGATGCGGACGACGGCCGCGGTCGGATCGCCGGTGGCGTTCAGATGTTCGGCTGTCAGACGATACAGCCGGACCTGCCATGTCTGATGTCTGGCGCGCCGCCCATCATCGACGGGATCCAGCGCTTGTTCGACCGCCTCGGCGGCCGCTTCGTAGCTTTGTGCGGCCCGATCGTTCTTGCGTTGGGCGGCCTGCAGATCGCCAAGCTGGGCATGGGCCTCGGCCTTGGCCTCTGCCAGGGATATGCTGCCGGAGTGCGCATCGTAGAGGGCTACGGCTTCGTCCCGCATGCGGACGAGGACGGCCTCTGCGCCCGGCTCATCCTTCTGGCGAAGGTGGTAGCTCGCGAGCGATTGCAATGCATCGACGATCAGTCCTCCAACATCCTGTCGCGGCCTGAGAACATAGTGCTCCCGGGCCAGGGTCACAGCCCCTTCCAGCTGGGCCAGCGCTTCTTTCGTTTCACCCAGGGCTTCGTGCGATCGGGAGCGTTCTTGGCGGCAGATCAGTTGCTCCCTCAGGCCGGGCTTGCTCGTCGAGCCCTCGCTCAGGTCGTCAAGAAGATCGCAGCCCTGATTGATAAGGCTGGATTTGTCGTTACCCGAGTTCTGTGTTGCGGTGATAATCATGCGGCCGGTGGCGAACATGCTGTCTTCCAGTGCGCGGGCCGCCCGGAAACTGCTGTCGAGTGCATAAATCGAAGTTCCCGAAACCGCGGCCAGCACGGCGAGTGACAGGCCAGAGGCGGCGCCAAGGCGGGCCTGCTGGCGCCGCTCTTCTTCTTGACGCAAAGCGGGCATCGCGTCAGTCGGCAGCTCGATAAGGGGTGCGACGAGTTTCAGTTTCTCGCTCGACAGACGCGAGGCTCTGACGGGATTGAGGAAAGAGAGGCGGCCTGCACCCCTGAGGTCGACAATCTCGATGTTGGGAAATCTCCTTGCGAGGTCGGCGGGAAGGGGACCATCGAAGTCACCCGCGGCGCGGACGGCGATAACATTGGCGCCATTGGGTCCCGCCGTGAAGTCGGCAACCTCCCGCTGGATCCAGTCCTCTGCACCGGTCGCGCGCAGAACGGCATCAGGCGTTGCCAGAACCAGCAGATATCGCGATTGGAGCAATGCGGGACGGATGCTCTGCTCATAGAAGTCGCTGGTGCCGCGTTCATAGGCGGTATCGAGATAGATGCGCAGTTTGCCCGGGTGCGCGGCGCGCAAGGCGCGTGGCAGGCGGAAGCTTTCCAATTCGCGGCGCAACCAGTGCGCAACTTGCGCGCCATCGGAGCGGCGATATGATATGAACGCGTCGTAACCGGGATCAGGCATGCTCTTGTTCACCGCACGCGGGGCAAAACCACACTGTGCCAGTGTGGGGTATCCCTCGACAAGGCCTTGATGGGCCGCCGCTGGCTGCGCGGGTCCCTGCACCCGTTGCAGGATCGCCCCCCTGCCTCCTGAACTGCCGGCGCGACCCGTTCGTTGTCGTGTGGACCGCGGCGCTGAACGGTGTCGTGACGGAACGCGCAGGTTCGTGCTAGCAGAAGCCACAAGGCGGGGCATGCAAGGGGCACGGGGTGGGGCAATGATCGTCGTCACGACCAATGATCTGACAGGCTACCGGGTGGTCCGCACGCTCGGTATCGCGAGGGGGCTGACGGTCCGATCCCGTAGTGTCGTCG
>CAZZPH010000359.1:0-3121 GCA_964655725.1 uncultured Hyphomicrobium sp. | reverse complement strand
GCGGCGAGAACATCTCCTCGATCGAGGTGGAAGATGTGCTCTACAAACACCCGGCCGTCTCTGCATGCGCTGTGGTGGCCAAGCCGGACGAGAAGTGGGGCGAGACGCCCTGCGCCTTCGTCGAGTTGCGCCCGGGTATGGAGATCACTGCTGAGGAGCTGATTTCCTATTGCCGCCAAGAGCTTGCACACTTCAAGGCTCCCCGGCACGTGGTCTTCACCGAATTGCCGAAGACCTCAACCGGCAAAATACAGAAGTTCAAATTGCGCGACATCGCAAAGGACATTTGAAGCCCACCACCAGCGACCGACGGATTTGCGCTTCTCACCCGTTGATATGTTCGACGCGGTGCGCTCGCGTGGGGTTCAGGCCGCGGCCTGACTGCCTCCCCGCAGCGCCCCCACGCAGCACACCGCGCGCACAACAATGGAGTCGATCATATCATGACAAGAAAAGCCAAAATCGCCATCGGCGCGGCGGTGATCCTGGCCGCCGGCGCTGCGGCAGCCGTTGCCCATCGCGGCGAAGGATGGCGCCATCACAAACATCACGGCATGGGCCATGCTTTCGGATTTGCCGGGCCGATGGGTCATTTCTGCCGGGGTAATCCGGCTGAGAAGGCTGATCACACAATCGTACGGATCGAGCATCGGGTGAAACCCACCGACGCTCAAAAGGTGGCATTCGAGGAACTGAAGACTGCCTTGCGCAGCGCCGCCGTCAAGGTCGGGGAGGTCTGCAAGACACGCACGAGCGGTCAGCAGGCCGGTGCGGACACTGAGCCCAAGCCCATAACCGTCGACGTTCCCGCCCGATTGGCGGACATGGAGACGCGTCTGGCTGGCATGCTCGATGCGGTAAAGACCGTGAGGCCGCCAGCCGAGGCCTTCTACGCTCTGCTCGACGATGCGCAGAAAAAGGCTGTTTCGGAATTGCATCCGCGCGGCTGGGGCGACAAGAAGCGCCGCGATGGTCATCACAAACGTGACCGGGACGGATCGGGACGCGCGCCCACACCCGGCGACAGCCCTAACCCGTAAGGCTGTCACCCAACACAATCACTGCTGAGGCCGGGGTGCACGTTTCGATGCTGCGTCCCGGCCAATTGTGCTCGCCCACTCAAAACCTAGACCGAACGAGCAGCACCCACAGCGGCGAGCCGAACGGAGTCGCGAGCCAGCGATCAAATGGAGTTGCACGCCCCGCACATCGAAGGATACATGCGCGACCTTGCGCGCGAGAGCACTTCACGCCGGCGCGTTTCACACCTCGACAGTCCAATGCGTCGAGCATGCTCTCGTCAGCGCCGCCGAGCGCTTGAGATTCCCAAGCCGGCCAAATTGAACACTTGGCCCAAAGACGACAAAGCCGACCCTGCGGGGCCGGCTTATTCGTCCGTCGGTCTCAATGTCGCGAGACCACCTGCAACCGGTCGATTTCTTCTTTCAATCGGAGTTTTTGCTGCTTCATCCGCCGGATCTCTGCGTCATCGGACCCGGGTCTTGCCATCTCCTCGGCAATCCGGCGATCAAGTTGCCGGTGCTTCTCTGAAAGTTCTTGGAGATGTCCGGATATCGCCATTCTGTCCTCCTTGTCAGAGTTGACCGAATGTATAATGCCAGAATCCCGGGTCCTTTTACAAGGGCTTCACGAACAGAACGGTTGAACACCGCGTGTTCACGGTGAACACATTGTTCTGAGTGAGAAACTCATTTGGCTGTAAAACCGACCAGATCAGAATAATCCACAGAACCCGAACCGGGGTCGAGGAGTTGCATGACGGGCAAAGTAGCGCAATAAGGCGCGGCTACGGTCCCTGCACTCAGGACCTAATTCGCAAGGGACGAGGCCTGAATTCGGCATGCAGCGGCAGAATGACACCGAATTGCGGGACGAACTGACGAGGCTGCGGCACGAGCACCGCAACCTCGACGAAGAAATCGTCGCGCTGGAGGCCGTCGGCGGCGCCGACCAGTTGATCGTACGCCGCCTCAAGAAAAAGAAGCTGGTCCTCAAGGATCGCATTACGGCAATCGAAGACCAGTTACTTCCCGACATTATCGCCTGAGTGAACTCCTGGAGAGGGTGCGCAGAACGCAGCGCGGCCAACGTGGCGTGACGCCGTGATCCGTATCCGGCTGGCCTGCATCCTAAAACGTCACAGCCGAACCCCCGCTGACCTCGATCGTTTGGCCCGTCACCCATCGTGACTGGGGACCGGCAAGGAACGCCACAACGTCCGCGACATCGTCGGCTTGGCCAATGCGCTTCAACGCCTGCCTGCTCATCGTGAATTGCGCGGCCTGCTCTTCCTTCACGAACTCCGTCATATCGGTTTCGATGACACCCGGCGCGATGCAATTCACGGTGATGTTGCGCGGGCCAAGTTCGACAGCGAGAGTTTTGGTGAAATTGTCGATCGGAGCCTTCAGCATGGAGTAGGCGCTGAGCGTCGTGAATGGCGCGCGCGCGACCACCGAGCTGATCGAAATGATCCGCCCGCCATCATTGAGGCGCGGGGCGGCGGCCTGCGCGATAAAAAACACCGACTTGACGTTGATGTTGTAGATGTAGTCGAACTGCTCAGGCGTGGTGTCGGCAAAGTCGACGAACGGCGCCACACCTGCATTGTTGACCAGAATATCCATCGTCGATCGGCCGCGCTTGGCAAGTCCCGCGTCGAGTTGCTCAAAGAGCGAAGTGACAGCACCTTGATCTGTCAATTCGGCGCCGACCGCAAAGGCATCTCCGCCCTGTGCCGTGATGGCACTGACGACCTCGCCTGCCGCCTCACGGTTGCGTCCGTAATGCACGGCGACCGCGGCACCGTCAGCGGCGAGCTTGAGAGCGATCGCACGCCCAATGCCACGGCTGGCGCCGGTGACAAGTGCGAATTTGCCTTCAAGTGGTTTCGTCATTTTCTCCTGCTCCTTGCCGGGATGATTGAGGCGGCCCGGGACTCGTAACCGTGGCCGCTGCAGTGGTCTTGCCTGTGGGACGTGGGCCCGCGTGCTTCTGCCGGGATGTAGGCTGCATATCGAGTTATTCAATGTTCGCAAGCGCAATCGCTCGCAACCATCCTGGCAATCCGCCATGCCGACGCTGACGCTTCGATGGCACT
>CAZZPH010000358.1:0-3123 GCA_964655725.1 uncultured Hyphomicrobium sp. | reverse complement strand
AGCAGACCACTTCCGCCTTTCCGCCGAGATGCGTGACTGCACCAAATCGCGCCGGCCCAACCTGATCGGCGAATTTTCTGATGGCGCCAGACTGGTAAGGATTGGGCGGCACCGACCACGCGGCGCGCCGCCGTTCGAGTTCGCGTGCGTCGACCTCCAGGTCGAGCGTTCCTTTGTCGGTGTCGATCGAAATAATGTCGCCGTCGCGCACGAGGCCGATCGGCCCCCCGACGGCGGCTTCAGGGCCGACGTGCCCGATGCATAGGCCGCGCGTCGCACCCGAAAAGCGGCCATCGGTAATGAGCGCAACCTTGTCGCCCGCCCCCTGACCGTAAAGGGCGGCCGTGGTGGACAGCATCTCGCGCATACCGGGCCCACCTTTGGGACCCTCGTAACGGATCACGATGACGTCGCCTTCTTTGTAGGACCCGGCGGCGACCGCCGCAAAGGCATCTTCCTCGCAGTCGAAAACACGCGCGGGACCGCGGAAGGAGAGCATCTTCAGGCCGGCAACCTTCACGATCGCACCATCTGGTGCGAGCGAGCCTTTGAGCCCAACGACACCACCAGTCGGCGAAAGAGGATTGGTGACGGGATAGACGACTTTCTGATTCGTATTGAAGATCACGCCGGACAGGTTCTCTGCCATCGTCCGGCCGGACACAGTCAGGCAATCCCCGTGCAGATAGCCTCCATCGAGAAGGGCCTTGAGAACCTGTGGCACGCCACCAACATCGAACAGATCCTTGGCGATGAACTGCCCGCCCGGTTTCAGATCGGCGATGTAGGGCGTCCTGCGGAAGATCTCCGCAACGTCGAACAGATCGAATTCGATCCCGCACTCGTGCGCCATCGCCGGAAGATGAAGCGCGGCATTCGTCGACCCGCCGGTTGCCGCCACGGCGACAGCGGCGTTCTCGAAAGCCTTGCGCGTGGCGATATCGCGCGGGCGAAGGCCATCCGCGATCAGGCGCATGACGGCCTTGCCACTGGCGACCGCATAGGTGTCGCGCTCCTCGTAAGGCGCAGGGGAGCCAGCCGAGCCCGGCAGCGCCAATCCGATAGCCTCCGACACCATGGCCATCGTGTTGGCCGTAAATTGGCCACCACACGCCCCGGCACTCGGACATGCGACGCATTCCAGGTCGTGCAAGTCTTGATCAGACATGCGGCCCGCCGAGTGCATGCCGACGCCCTCGAAAACGTCCTGCACGGTCACGTCGCGGCCCTTGTACCGGCCCGGAAGAATTGACCCGCCATACATGAACACGGACGGCACGTTGAGGCGCAGCATTGCCATCATCGTTCCGGGCAGGGACTTGTCGCAACCCGCGATGCCGACCAGCGCATCATAGCAGTGGCCGCGCATTGTCAATTCGATTGAATCGGCGATCACCTCCCGGCTGACCAGCGACGACTTCATGCCCTGGTGTCCCATGGCAATGCCGTCCGTCACGGTGATGGTACAGAACTCTCGCGGTGTACCGCCGGCGGCCTTCACACCCGTCTTGGCAGCCTGGGCCTGACGCATCAGCGCGATATTGCAGGGAGCCGCTTCGTTCCAGCACGATACGACACCGACGAAAGGCTGATTGATCTCCTCTTCCGTCAGCCCCATCGCGTAATAGTAGGACCGATGCGGCGCGCGCGATGGACCGACCGTGACGTGACGGCTTGGCAGTTTCGACTTGTCGAACGTCTTGGCGTCCATTGTCATCCTGTGTAGATATTCTAATGCTTGAGTGCGGCTTCAAACCAAGCAGGTTGAACAGCTCCCGCCGCAAACCCCACTTGCACAATCCAGTCTTCGTCCCAGTCTTCGTCGCCGATCGCGCCAGCCGGTCCGCGCGACGTCACGATCAAGCTGAAGTCGAGCTGCATGAAGCCCGTGTCGGCCGTTGTCCCAATAACTCTCCGCTGATGTGGCGGCTGTTTGTGGCCCAATAGAGGCACACACCCCCAAACGGCGTGGCGCTTCTGCAACATTTGCCCGCTCGAATTTGCTGACGTCCGGATGCTCCATTCGAGCACCCTCCACCGCCGACAAAATCAGGACCTGTGGATGGGCATGATCGCAGCGCACGAAATCCCAATGACACGGGAAACGGGCCCGATGAGGGCCCCGCAACGTCGATTTCGGGGCGCCGTCAGATCAACCTTAATCCGTCAGCCGACCGCCAATTTCATGTATAAGGCGCCGTCGAATGCTACGACCAGCCATCATCATGCCATCGGAGGGGGCCGTCACAGGCCTTTAAGGGACGACCATGACAGAGCGCGAAGCCTCCGAAGATGATCGCACCCCGCTAAGTTTGAGCTGGCTGCACCCGGCAGGCCTGCCCGGGTTGTCGTTGGTGAACTTCCTGCTGCGCATCGTGACACTGGGGATCTATGGTTTCTGGGCGAAGACTGAGGTGCGCCGCAGATTGTGGTCAGCGATGCGCATCAACGGCGAGCCCCTGACCTATACAGGCACCGGCATGGAGCTCTTCAAAGGCTTCCTGGTCGTCTTCGGCATCGTGATCCTGCCCTTCTTCCTTCTCAGCGTTGCAGCCGTTGTTGCTTTTGGACCCGAATCGCCGCTCCTCGGCCTGTTCCAAATCGCAATCTACATCGCGATCCTGGCTCTCTGGGGGTTCGCTGTTTACCGCGCGCAGCGCTATCGCATGTCGCGCACCTTGTGGCGGGGCATCCGCGGCAAACTGGAAGGGAACGAACGCGCCTACGCCTGGACCTTCTTCTGGACGGGGCTTCTCATCCCGGTGACACTCGGCCTCATCATTCCCTGGCGCTCGACGCGCCTCCAGACGATGCTGGTCAATGACATGCGCTTTGGTGATCGTCCCTTCACGTTCGCTGCGTCGTCGGCCCCGCTCTACAAATCGTTTGCTATCGCCTGGATCGCCATGTTGCTGCTGGTCATCCTCGGAACGATTGGATACGGCATTATGATGGGCGCCTTGATGTCGGGAATGTCGCTGGAAGGCCTGGAAAATCTCGAGGATGCAGAAAGCCTGTCCGACATTCAGTACTGGATCATGGGCCTCACCCTGGTGCTCCTCGTCCTGGGATACTTCGGTTGGCTCGTCGTTAGCGCCTGGTATCGGGCGATCCAGACCAACT
>CAZZPH010000357.1:0-3156 GCA_964655725.1 uncultured Hyphomicrobium sp. | reverse complement strand
TTGGGCCCTTTGCCGCGCTTGTCAGGCTCCGTCTCGAACGAAATGCGCATGCCTTCGGTCAGGTTCAGTAGCCCGGATTGCTGCAGGGCCGTGATATGCACGAAGATGTCATTTCCGCCATTGTCTGGCTTAATAAAGCCGAACCCCTTCTGTTCATTGAAGAATTTTACCGTTCCTGATTGACGCATGTTGAGACCGCTCCTCGTTCCGACCGGCGTCCCACCATCACGGAAGCTTACAATCCGCGACAGCATGTCCCATGCGATCAAAATTTTCGCGCTCGCGCAAGCCGCAAGTGACTGAGGGACCCTGGTTATTCGAAGGAGCGGCCTGCGGACCCCGGCTCTTCAAGGATGGAATGGGCGCCGGCATCCACGCCCAACCGCTCGACGAGGCAGGGCAAAATCGCTGCGAGCTTGCGCGCTAGCGTGTAGGGCGGATTGACGATGAGAAGTCCGCAACCGGCGAGCGGACTGTCCGCACGAAGGTGACGCACATAGAGTTCGCAACGCAGCGATCGTTGAACTCCAGCGCTTGCTGCCCGGCTCCAGAGGGCACGCCCCACAGACGGATCCTTGACCGGATACCACAGGAGTAGTGTTCCGGTGGCGAACCTGCGCAGCGCCTCACCGACGCCCTCCGCAAGCCGTTCCATTTCGCCCAGTTGCTCGAACGGAGGATCAACAAGTATCGCCCCGCGCCGCTCCGGCGGTGGCAACAACGACTTCAACGCGGTCCAGCCGTCCAGGTTCAAGACTTTGACCTGCTTGTCGCGCGCAAAAAGATCAGCCAGCCGCTGATGGTCCTCGGCATGCAGCTCGTTGACGACAAGGCGATCACCTGCCCGCATGAGACGCCGCGCAATCAGGGGGCTACCAGGATAAGAGCGCAACACGCCACCGGGATTGGAAGCACGAACTGCCTCAAGATACGGATCGAGATCCGGCGCGAGCGAGGGCGGCAGTGGCGCATCAAGCATCCGGCCGATCCCATCGTGCCATTCGAGCGTCTTTATCGCGGCCTCGGCTTCCAGATCGTAAAGTCCGGTGCCCGCGTGCGTGTCGATGATCCGGAACGGACTCGGCTTGAGCTTGAGATGCTCGATGACGAGGCTCAGGACGACGTGCTTCAACACATCTGCGAAATTGCCGGCATGATAAGCGTGGCGATAGTTCATGTGTGGATCATTCAGCCGGCCGTGGGCCGCTCATTACTTGGGGCCCCAGACACCGGCACGGCTACCATCACGCTTCTGGCATGCCGTGGGGCGTCCTGTCACGCCCTTGCGCGCACGCGCGAAAGGGCCTAAGCGGCGGCTCTGATCAGGCAGATATAATGACACCGACACCCACCATCGCCATTGTCGGCCGGCCCAATGTCGGCAAATCGACGCTGTTCAACCGGCTGACCGGCACGCGCGCGGCACTCGTATCGGACCTGCCGGGCCTGACCCGCGACCGACGCGGCGGCACTGCGCTGATGGCAGGGCATAGCGTTAACATCACAGACACGGCCGGACTGGAAGAGGCCGCCAAAGGGACGATTGCCGATCGCATGCGGCGCCAGACGCTTGCTGCAATCGAACTGGCCGATGTGGTCCTCTTCGTGATCGATGCCCGGGACGGCGTCACCCCCGCCGACGAAGCCTTCGGGCGCATCGTGCGCACTGCAGGCAAGCCTGTGGTGCTGGTCGCAAACAAGAGTGAAGGACGTCGCGCAGAGGCTGGGCTCTATGAAGCCTTCAAGCTCGGCCTTGGCGATCCAGTGGCCGTCTCTGCCGAGCACGGTGAAGGTCTGGCCGACCTGGAAATAGACATCCTTGCTGCTCTGGGCCTCGCGGCACACCCGGTGAAGCGCAAGGACGCAGGATCAGGCGACGCCGACGACGTCGCGGACGCCGCAGATGAACCTGTGGCCCGTCCCCTGCGCGTGGCGATTGTCGGCCGGCCGAATGCTGGAAAATCGACGTTGGTGAATGCGCTTCTGGGCGAGGAGCGCATGATCACGGGACCGGAACCTGGGTTGACGCGCGATTCCGTGGCGATCGACTTTACGTGGAAAGACCGCCTTATTCGCCTCCACGATACTGCTGGTCTGCGCCGCAAAGCGCGCATCACCGAAACCGCGGAGAAACTTTCCGCCTCCGACGCCGTGCGTGCCATTCGTTTTGCCGAAGTCGTCGTATTGGTCGTGGATGCCGAGCATCCGCTCGAGCATCAGGATCTCACGATCGCCGATCTGACAACGACCGAGGGGCGCGCAATCGTGATCGCGGTCAACAAGTGGGACCTCGTTGAGAACAAGCAGGCGCGGCTCAAGGAAATCCGCGATCTGGTCTCGCAGAGTCTTGCTCAAGTGCCTGGTGTTTCCGTGGTACCCATTTCAGCAACAGGTGAGAGCGGGCTCGAAAGGCTCATGTCTGCTGTCTTCAAGGCATCCGAGACCTGGAACCGGAGAATTGGCACCGCCGACCTCAATCGCTGGCTCGGCGAGGCGCTGCAGCGTCATTCGCCACCCGCCGCATCCGGACGCCGCATCAAGATCCGCTACATCACCCAACCATCAACCCGCCCACCCACATTCGTCGCGTTCTGCTCCAAACCTGCCGACCTGCCCAAATCCTACCTCAAGTATCTCACGAACTCCTTGCGCGAGGCCTTCGATTTGCCCGGCGTGCCGATCCGGCTCAATCTTCGCAAGACCGAGAACCCCTTTGAGACGTCCGGCAAACGACGCTGACGCATGGCGTGCATCACCGACGGCGGCACTTGGCGCCGCAGGTACTGGCAAAGCCGCCTTGGAATGGCTACTTTTGCCGGTCAGGAGCACTGCCGGATCACATCAAGTTCAAGACGATCACTTCGAGGGACTCAAGCTGTTGTCCCCGGCCAAACAAAAAAGGTGCAATACGATGATGAGAAACATGGGACGCGGAGCCGTCCTCGCCGGACTGCTCGGTGTGGGATGCGTTCTTGGACTAGCCATTGCCGTCAGTTCTCCCGCCAGTGCCGCCAGCCAGAAGGTCCGGTCGGCATGCAAGGACGACTACCTTAAGTTCTGTCCATCCTACGAGCCTCACTCCACCAAGGCACGCCAGTGCATGCGTCAGACCGGCAAACGGTTGTCACGCAAGTGCATCGACGCTCTGGTCGACGC
>CAZZPH010000356.1:0-3176 GCA_964655725.1 uncultured Hyphomicrobium sp. | reverse complement strand
CCCGCCGCTCCCTCTGGCCGCCACTGTTCTGGAAGGCCAGTGTCAGAGCCGGCCCATTAGCGGCTGGACAGCCAGCACTCGACACGCTCCAAAGCGGCACCTTGGCCGCCGCGCGGCATACGACTGCAGTTCAGGCAATTGCTGTGTGTCAGCCTCTGGCGCATCATCTCGCGCAGCACACTCTCAGGCCCTGCAGAATGTAGGATAGGAGCTTCTTCTTTGCGGACGTTCGTTCTGGCATAAACGAGAAGCGGAAGCATCGACCCGAAGAGCTCACGCGGAAGCTCGCTGCGGATCGAGCCCCATAGGCTCTGATCGCAGGTCCTTCGAGCCATCTTGGGTGAGGGCCCTTGGTCCCGGAGGAGCGGGCGGCAGGCGACCTCGCCCTCGTCGCCCCCGGGGCGCCACTTCTGACATCGATATCCCGAGCCATTGATTTCAGTCAGATCACCGAGCCACGGGCGGCGATCCCGCCGTCGATGGTCACGATCGTGCCGGTGATGTAGCCCGCCCGCGGCGAGGCGAGGAACACGCAAAGATCCGCCACCTCCTGCACCGTGGCCGGGCGCTTGCCGGGATACCTCTCGTGCAGTTCCTCCCAGCGGCTTTCGTCTCCCAACATGTCGATCGCCTTGCGCTTCATGATCTTGGTCATCCTGTCGGTGGCAACCGGTCCGGGATTGACGCCCACGACGCGGATGCCCTCGTTCAGACTGCGCCCGCCCAGCGCCTTGGTGAAGGACATGAGCGCTGCATTGCCGGTAGAGCCTGCAAAATAGGCGGCATCCCAGTTCTCGCCGGAATTGCCGATCACGTTGATGATCACGCCGCCCTTGCCCTTGCGCCGCAGCCAGAATGCGCGGGACAGGGTGATGTAGCCGAAGACCTTGAGGTCGAAGCCGCGGCGGATCGCGTCGTCGGAAACATCCTCGATGCTTCCGGCAGGGATATCCCCGGCATTGTTGAAGAGGATGTCATAGTCGCCTGCGGCAGCGTCGAGACGGGTCATCGCTTCGCTGGAACCCAGATCGGCCTCATGGACTTTGGCCCAGATCCCGTGGCTTGCCGCCAGTTCTGCCGCCAGCGCCTCCATCGCGGCACCGTTGCGGGCAGCGAGGTGCAGGTTGCACCCCTCCGCGGCAAGGACGCGGGCGATACCGGCACCGATGCCCTTGGACGCTCCGGTGATCAGGGCGGTATGGCCAGCCAAGCCAAGGTCCATTTTGCCACTCCATTATGCACAATCTGCTTCTAAGTATGCATACTACCGGCTAACTTGTGTTTTGCTAGTCCGAAGGAATCCCGGGCTGGCAGAAAAGTGCGGGCCGCGAGGCCGAGCCAATGGGGAGGCAGGGAGGCCCGATGAACCAGCAGTTGCGGAGCCGCGACGGTCCGACCCGGGCGGAGGCTCTGTGCGCCCTGCTCGAGGAGATGATCGTCGATGGCAGCCTCGCCCCTGGCGAACGTCTGGACGAGACCGAGTTGGCACAACGCTTTGGTGTCTCGAGGACGCCGGTGCGGGAGGCAATCCGGGTGCTTGTCGCCATCGGTCTCGTGGAGGCAGGCGGCCGCCAGGGTGCGGTTGTCGCACGGGTCTCGGTTGCCATGCTGATCGAGATGTTCGAGCTGATGGCGGTGCTGGAGGGAATGTGCGCCGAGCTGGCCGCCCGGCGCGCGACGCCTGAGGAACGCGCCGCGATGCACGAGACTCACAAGACGCTGGAGGCGTCCTGTGCGGCGCGCGACCCCGATGCCTTCTACCGGGTGAACACAAGGTTCCACGATCAGCTCTATGCCGCTGCGCATACGCAGTTCCTCGCCGATCAGACACTTCGGCTGCGCCGCCGGCTGGCGCCCTATCGCATGCGGGTGACCTACCAGCCCGGGCGGATGCGCGACAGCCTTGTCGAACATGCGGCGATCCTGGCAGCTTTGGACGAGGGCGACGGCGCGGCCGCGATGCAGGCCGCCCGCGATCACCTGCGCCTGCTTGGTGACCAACTCACGGATCTTATTGCATCCTTGCCGAGCACAATGACCTGAAACAAGGGGGGGGTGAGGGTGGGAACGCGCCTTGCAATGCTGACGCCGTCGTCGAACATCATCGTCGAGCCCTGGTGTTCCCGGATGGCGGAGGCCTTGCCCGACACTTCGGTCCATTTCGGGCGCGTCGAGGTGCTGCGGATCGACGACGACGATCAGACGGACGCCCAGTTCGGCGATCGCTCGATGCTTGAGGCCAGCGCCCTGCTGGCGCAGACGCGCCCCGATGTGATCGCGTGGAACGGGACCGCGGCGGCCTGGCTGGGGCTCGCCCGGGACAGGGCGCTGATCGACCTGATCACACAACGGACCGGGTGCCCGGCGGTGACCTCGACCCTGTCGATCCTTCAGGCTCTGGAGGCGCTTGGCGCGGGTCGGATCGGCCTGGTAACGCCCTATGTTCCGGCCATGCAGGATCGCATCGTTGCCACCCTGGAGGCCGAAGGCCTGACCTGCGTGGCCGAGCGCCATTTCGGCCTGACTGACAACCTGTCCTTCGGCGAGGTGCCCGAAGGCCTTGTCGCACAGGCGGCGCGGGAGGTGGCCGAGGCGGGGGCCGAGGCGGTCCTTATCCTCTGCACCAACCTTGCCGGCGCCGGGATTGCCGCGGCGGTGGAACGGGAGACCGGGCGGCCGGTTCTCGATTCGGTGATGTTGACCGTTTGGGGCGCCTTGCGGGCGATCGGGAAGGGCACGGAGGCCCTCGCGCCTTGGGGTTCTGCGGTGGCGGGGTTGCCGGCACCGGGCACCGCCGCATCCGGAACGCCCACGGATTAAGCGCCGCGCGGCGTCGAGACCGTTTTCTGAGCAACGCAGCACGGCTGCACGCCGTTCCTCGTCGCCCGGGCCTTCCGCCCGGTTCCCGCTGCTTCGGGTTTCTTGCTGCTTTCGCAAACAGTTAACCTCGGGTGACGGGCGTCGCTTCTGGCAAGTGCTCGGCCAACACCGCACACATGGATCTTGCCACGGTGTACGGATTAGTCACTAATGGATACAGATAACGCGCAGATGGATGCAATGGGGCCGGCATTGCTGCGTGTCTCCCGAGACGGTTCCCGCCTGGCAATCCGAGGGAATTCACCATGGCAAGCACGAAGATTGTAACAAGGACGGCGCTGGCTTCCATTGCCGCA
>CAZZPH010000355.1:0-3184 GCA_964655725.1 uncultured Hyphomicrobium sp. | reverse complement strand
CCTAATGCGATCCTGCCGGAGAGCGAGCCCCACCACGACCGTCCCACCCGTAGGTCCACCATATGCACGAACGGCGCCCGGGTTCTCGTCGAGCCCGAACGCCGCACGGCCTTGAGTAACTGTGTGACGCCGGAATGGACCCAGCGACCGGCCGGCCTCTTGTCGGGCCGAAGTTCGGGCCTCAGGCCGCCGTTGCGTTCTTCTCCAGGAACTTCACGGCATCGCCCACCGTCAGGATATGCTCGGCGGCATCGTCGGGAATTTCGCAGCCGAATTCCTCTTCGAAGGCCATCACCAGCTCGACTGTGTCGAGGCTGTCCGCGCCGAGGTCGTCGATGAAGCTGGCGTTTTCAGTCACCTTCTCACCCTCGACGCCCAGATGCTCGACAACAATCTTCTTCACGCGCTCTGCGACATCGCTCATCGTCTTCCCTCGCGTCCCTTTTTGGATATTGCGGTTGGTAGTTCGGCATTTCCTTGTATCCGGCCTGACATGACCGGATGCTGTTCTTCTCCAGCAAGCCACTCTTCTCCAGCAAGCCACACCGGCCAGCCTGGATTAAGCCCGGCTAACTTGAGTCCCTCCGGTCCCCCAGCGCCATCGCTACGACCGATAGGGCTTTTCCCCAGCTTCCGCAGCAAAAAACGTTGCTCGTTAACATAAGATCCTCCCGTTGGCCAGAACAGCGGGACTATGCCGCACTTCTATGACCTTCTGCCGGAAAAATCCTTTGAGCGCATGGCATTATTTCACTTTATACCATGGCCATGCCGCCATTGATGTGAAGTGTCTGGCCGGTGATATAGCCGCCTTCCTCGGATGCCAGATAAAGGGCCCCCGCAGCGATGTCCCCCACCGTGCCGAAGCGCTGGGCCGGAATCATCTTGGCGATCTCCTCCTGCTGCTTCTCGTTCAAGGCGTCGGTCATGGCTGTCTTGATGAAGCCCGGTGCGATGCAGTTGGCCGTGATGCCCCGATTGGCGACCTCACGGGCAAGGCTCTTGGTCATCCCGATCATCCCCGATTTGGACGCGGCGTAGTTACCCTGGCCGGGATTGCCGAACACCCCCGAGACGGACGAAATATTGATAATGCGACCGAACCCGGTTTTGTTGCGCAGCATCGATCGGGCGGCGGCGCGGCACAACATGAACGTCGACGTCAAATTGACGGCGATCACCTCGTCCCATTGTTCGTCCTTCATGACCATAAAGAGATTATCGCGCGTCAGACCGGCGTTGTTGACGAGAATATCCAGCCGGCCACCGAGGGCTTTGGTGGCTTCGTCGATCAGCTTTGAGACCTGTTGGCGGTCGCCCAGGTCACACGGAACGACATGAATGCGCTCGCCCAGTTCCGTCTTCAAGGACTCCAGCTTTTCGACCTGGCGCCCCGAAATGGCAACCGTCGCTCCCGCTGCATGGAACGCGCGCGCGATTCCTGCACCAATGCCCCCGGTGGCACCCGTCACCAGAGCCGTCTTGCCTGTCAGATCGAACATGTCAGCTCGTGATCCTTCTCTTGAATGACATCCAACATTGCAGCGCATTACGCTGTGAGTGCACCCAACGCGGCCTCGATGTCGTCGGGCGTGCCGACGGGTGCGGCTGTCAGTGCCTTATCGATGCGGCCCGCAAGCCCTGTCAGCACCTTCCCATGACCGATTTCGAAAATGCTGGTGACGCCATTCTGAGCCATGTAGGCCACACATTCGCGCCAGCGCACCGTACCGGTCACCTGCTCCACCAGACGCCGCCGGATCTCGTCGGGATCGCTGATAGCGCCAGCCAGCACATTCGCAACCACCGGCACCACGGGCGATTTGATCGACACGTTCGAAAGTGCCTCCGCCATGGCATCGGCCGCCGGTTGCATCAAGGCACAATGGAACGGTGCGGAAACAGGCAACGGAATGGCACGCCGCAGGCCAAACGCTTTGCCCGCCTCGCCCACCCGGTCGATCGCAGCCTTGTGGCCTGAAAGAACAACCTGGGTCGGCTCGTTGTCGTTCGCGACCTGACACACATCGCCTTGGGCGGCGGCTTCCGCGATCTGACGCGCAACATCCAGACCCACACCCAACAGCGCCGTCATCGCTCCTTCACCGACAGGCACCGCCTTCTGCATCGCCTGCCCGCGCAACTTCAACAACCGCGCAGTATCAGCCAAAGAGAACGCCCCCGCGGCGGCCAGTGCCGAATATTCGCCCAGCGAATGCCCGGCAACGTAGGCAACCTTGTCTTTCAGAGAAAAGTCCCGCTCCTGCTCCAGAACACGCATGACAGCCATCGAGACCGCCATCAGGGCCGGCTGAGCGTTCTCCGTCAGCGTGAGCGCGTCCTTCGGCCCCTCCCACATGAGGGTCGAAAGTTTCTGATTCAACGCTTCGTCGACTTCGTCGAACACCTGACGCGCCGCCGGGAAGTTGTCAGCAAGGGCCCGGCCCATGCCAACATCCTGGCTGCCCTGTCCTGGAAACACAAATGCGATCGACATGCCGCTGTTCGTCCCGAGTAAAGCTGCCGGTTCTGGGAAGGAATACGGGGCTCATGCACGCCTGCCCTGCCCTGAGTCAAGGCATTGAGGCGGCCGGAGCGGTTCGCATGCGGCGTGGAGGTCAGGACTGCGACCGGAAGACACGCGCCAGCGGCGATAGCATTGCGACCAGGACCGCCGTCACGGCCCCCGCGATTAGGCCCACCAAGGTTGCGCCGAGAGTATGAACCAGCCACCCGGCGAACCCGCTGATAGCGGGCACCCCATCCTTGACGATGGCAGCGGCCGCTTCAAGCACATGCTCGGGCGCGGCGATGCCGTACCCCGTGAGGCTGTGCAGCAGGATCCCCCCGCCGACCCACAGCATGGCGATCGTCCCGACCGTGCTCAGAACACTCAGAAATCCCGGCATGCCGCGGACCAGCCCGCGCCCGATGGCCGACGTGACGACCCCACCACGCTGGGCCAGATAAAGACCGAAGTCGTCGGCCTTCACGATCACCGCAACAGCACCATAGACGAGGACCGTGATCCCAATCGCCACAGTGGCCAGGACGAGACCCTTGGTCAGCAGATCCGGCGCCGCAATGCTCGCCAGAGCAATCGCCATGATCTCGGCGGAAAGAATGAAGTCCGTCCGGATCGCACCGGCCACGCGTTCGTCCTCGAGCGCCTGGGGATTGGCTG
>CAZZPH010000354.1:0-3198 GCA_964655725.1 uncultured Hyphomicrobium sp. | reverse complement strand
AGTGGCCTCGAAGGTGCCAGCATGGGACCGCGATGCGGCGACAGGCCCCCTCTACGCATGGCCGTTTTTGGGATGCGAACCCGTCGCCTTGCCCCTATAGACACTCGAGAACGGACCTGCTGCCGAGGCCCGTACCAACGCCCCCAGGACGAACAACTGTGATGACAACTGCACCCGCATCGGCCGATCCTGCCCTGACCTCCCTCGCAGGCGGTTTCCCGCAGGCTGAACGAGATGCATGGCTGGCACTCGTCGAAAAGGCGATCAAGGGTGCGGATTTCGAAAAGCGGATGGTCGGCCGGACGGCCGACGGCCTGCGGATCGACCCGCTCTATACACGAGCCGAAGCACTCTCGGGGACGGACACCGCGCTGCCCGGTGCAGCACCTTTCACCCGCGGGACCCGCGCCACGCCGGTGGGGCTAGGCTGGGACATTCGCCAGTTCCACGCCGGAACAGATCCCAAAACTGTCAATGCCGCCATCCTCGAGGACCTCACGGGTGGCGCAACCTCCATTACGCTGCTCATTGGTCCCACGGGCTTGCCACCAGCGGGCGATGCACTGGCGCAAGCCCTCGATGGCGTTCTGCTCGATGTTTGCCCCATCTCGCTGCTCGCAGGCGAGACTGCTGCAGCCGCCGCGGATCACGTGATCGCCCTATGGTCGGCCAAGGGCATCGCACCTGCCGCCCGCCGTGGTCAGTTTAATGCCGATCCCCTCGGTCTTCTGGCCGTGACAGGCCGTCTTGCCACCTCGCTCGACGAGGCCCTTGCCGAAGCCGTTTCACTGATCCGCAAGTCGAAGGACATGCCGGGCGTGACGGCGCTGGTCGCGGATGGCAACGCCTATCACTGCGCGGGCGCCACGGATGCGCAGGAGCTGGCGGCGATGCTATCAACGCTCGTTGCCTATTTGCGCGCGGCGGACAATGCTGGCATCGGCCCTGCCGAGGCGCTGCCGAAAATCGCCGTATCACTCGCCGTCGACGCCGATCAGTTCTTGGGTCTGGCCAAACTTCGCGCAGCGCGCCGGCTCGTCTGGCGCGTCGCAGAGGCGTCCGGCGCGGGCGATGCTGCCAAATCCGTCCGCTTCGACGCCGTCACCTCCTGGCGCATGCTCGCCAAGCGCGACCCGTGGACCAACATCATCCGCACGACCATTGCCTGCGCGTCGGCAGGACTCGGCGGAGCCGACAGCATCACCGTGCTGCCGTTCACCTATCCACTCGGCCAGACTGACGGCTTTGCGCGCCGTGTTGCCCGCAACATCCAGATCGTCTGCCAGGAGGAGAGCAATCTGGGGCGGGTTATCGATCCCGCCGGCGGCTCCTGGTATGTCGAGCATCTGACCAACGACCTGGCGCAAACGTCCTGGTCGCTGTTCCAGGACATCGAGAAGCAGGGTGGCATGGCTGCCGCTCTGCAATCGGGATCGTTGCAATCCGCAATCGCCAAGAGTGCGGAGGCGAAAACCAAGGCCGTCGCGACCGGGCGCGCGGAGTTGACGGGCGTCTCCGCCTTCCCGCTACTGGGGGAGGATGGTGTGACCGTTCAACCCTATCCGGTGCGGACACACGAGCCATCGAATCCCGCCATTACCGTCACCCCGCTCCGCCACAGCCGGCTTGCCGAGCCTTTCGAGGCACTCCGCGATGCCGCCGACGCCCGCGCCGCCAAGACCGGCAAGCCCTACGCCGTCTTCCTGGCGAGCCTCGGACTGGTCGTGGACCACAACGTCCGCTCGACTTGGATCAAGAACTACCTCGCCGCCGGCGGTATCGCCGCCAACATGAGCGACGGCTATCCCAACGCGGACGCCGCAGCAGCAGCCTTCAAAGCCTCCGGCCTCGACGCCGCCTGCATCTGTTCCTCCGATGCCGTCAACGCCGAGCACGCCGAAGCCACGGCGAAAGCCCTCAAGGCCGCCGGCGCCAAACTGGTGCTGATGGCGGGCCGGCCCGGTGACCACGAAGCCGCCCTGAGAAGCGCTGGCGTCGACCAGTTCCTGTTCGCTGGAGCCGATGCCGTGGCGACGCTGTCAGACTTGCAAGCTCGTTTGGCCAGCACCTGAAGTGTCTCGCGCCTGAACCCTTCCAGCCTCCGTTCGCTCTCGGCTTCACGTCAAAACTGCGCCGGGGAGGAGTTGGTCAGGAGGGACACGTCATCACCGGAGTACCCGATTGACAATCGTCAGCCACCGCCACCGCTTCATCTTCCTCAAGACGCGCAAAACCGCAGGGAGTTCCGTCGAGCTTTGGCTGGCGCCGCACCTCGATCCTGCGACCGACCTCTTCCGCTCTGGCGATGAGCTGCGCAGCGAACACGCTGAGATCTGGTCGAGGTTCGATTCGCCCGCCGTTCATCTGCGGCGACGGCTCGGTGAGATGGCGCGGCGCGCGCCGCGCTTTCGGGAGCACATGCGCGCAGAGGAAGTACGCGACTACGTGGGCAGCGATGTGTGGCACTCCTACAGAAAAATCACCATCGTTCGCAACCCGTGGGACCGCACCATCTCGCTTTGGAAATGGCGTGAGCACCGCGAAGGCCAGACGGTGACGCTGGAGGAGTTCGTGGCGGCGATGGAGACGGGTGGCACACGCGCCAAGGCGGCGGGCGCCACAAGCTGGGACAACTGGCCCGTCTACGCAATCGGGGGGAAGGTCGCCGCTGATGCCATCATTCGTTATGAGAACCTGGACGCTGAAACGCGCGACGTGTTTTCCAAGCTCTCAATCACCGGACCGGCCCTGCCGCGCGCCAAAGCGGGCATCCGGCCGGCCAGCGACACGACCGCCATCCTCACGCACGACCTGATCGGGCGCATCGGGGCCCTGCATGCCGGTGAGATCGCCGAATTCGGCTATTCCCCGCCCCAACCGGGAGCCGTCTGAATGACCCCGGCGTGGCCAACACGCTGCTTCATATGCTACCAGACCTTTGATCAACACGGATCGGAAGCCCGTTCACCATGACGTCCACCATTCCCGATTTTACCAAGATCATGCTCGATGCCGACATCGGCGGGCGGGCTGAGACCACATCTGGCGGAGAGGCGTGGCTGTCGCCCGAGGGAATTCCCGTCAAGCCCGTCTACACAGGCGCCGATACCGCGGGTCTCGACTTTCTCGACACCTGGCCCGGCATCGCTCCGTACCTACGCGGCCCCTATCCGACGATGTATGTCACGCAGCCGTGGA
>CAZZPH010000353.1:0-3231 GCA_964655725.1 uncultured Hyphomicrobium sp. | reverse complement strand
CGCCTGGCGCTTCACCGCCCGCGCACCCTACGACCAGGCCGCGATCGACCGCGTGCTGGCCCACGTACCGAAGCGGCCCTCGGGCTTCGCCGGGCTCTTCGAGGCCGTGGCCGACGCCCTCGACGGCAGCCCCGGCCGCGAGGTCACGCTGCGCGACGGGAGGCGCTCGCTGGAGTTCGTGACCGCGGTCTACGCCTCGGCCCGGTTCGGCCGGCGCGAGACGCTGCCGCTGGCCGCCGACCACCCGCTCTACGCCAGCTGGATGCCGTGACGCTTCCGCCGTTGCAGACGAGGCAGGCGCCCTCGGAGTCGGCGCTGAAGAATCCATACCCATCAGCTCAGTCCTGCATCTCGCGCTTTCACGATCGCCTGGGCACGATCAGCGACCTGAAGCTTGCTGAAGATGTTGGAAACGTAGTTCCGTACCGTCTTGCTGCTAAGGGATAGCCGGAGAGCAATCGCTTCATTGCTCGTACCTTGTGCCATCAACCGCAGCACATTGCGCTCACTCTCGGTGAGTTCGGGGAAGGTGTCGATCGGTACATCGGGTCGGGCAGAGAAGAAGCTCATCATCCGTTGGGCAATCGCGGGGCTGAAGATGGCCTCACCATTCCCTACAGCAACGATGGCTCGCGTGATCTCATCATCATCCATGTCTTTCAGCACATAACCACGCGCTCCACCTCGCATCGCCGCAAAGACCGAGTCGCTATCGTCGAACATGGTGACCACCAAGATGCGAATGTGCGGGCTCGTTTGGACGATCTTGCGAATGGCGGGCAGCCCGCCGCCGCCGGGCATCTGCAAATCCATCAAGATCACATCCGGTTGAAGCTTCTCGGCCAGATTCATGGCTTCTTCACCGGTGGTTGCTTCCCCTACCAACTCTGTCGTGGGCATGGACGCCAACAAGGTGCGCAAGCCCTTGCGAAAGACAGGGTGGTCGTCGGCAATGAGGATCGTGATCTTGTCCACTATCTCAACTCCAGCGGCAACTGGACCAGAATGCAGGTGCCGTCAGCGTTGGTGGGTTGCACAGAGAATGTGCCGCCCAGTTCGGCCGCGCGCTCCCGCATCGAGCGCAGGCCCATGCCGCTGGTATGGCCTGCCGGCATGTAGTGGCCATCATCGGTGACGCTCAAAGTGAGTTGCCCTGCTCCCACCGATATCTCAACAACGCAGGTTGTGGCCCCGGCATGTTTGATGACGTTGTGAATGGCTTCGCTGGCAATGCGGTACACGGCCACCTCAACGGCCGCCGACAAACGCGGCATCGGCTCCGGGGCGACGACGTCCAGCTGCGTCGGTGAACCGCTGAGCTTGAAGTTTCGAATCGCGACAACCAGCCCCAACTCATCCAGCATCGGCGGGCGCAACTCATAGACCAGGCGACGGATGTCGGCGGTCGCATGGCTGACATCGTCCCGCAATTCGTCGATCAACTGTTCGGCCTCATCCGGGGTGTCGCGTACCAGGCGGCGCGCGGCACTCAACTGCATCCGGAGCGAAGCCAGCGTCGGGCCAAGACCATCGTGGAGGTCGCGGCGGATGCGGCGGCGCTCCTCTTCGCGGGCTGTCACGAGTTGTGCCCGCGAGGTTTGCAGCGCTTCGGTCAGTTGCGCCGCGTAGAGTGTGATACCAACTTGGCTGGCCAAAGTATCCAACAGGCGAAGATCCGCGTTCGAGAGGCGGTCTCGACTTCTTCGAGAGCTCACACGAAGCGTGCCGAGTGTACGATCCTGATAACGCAAAGGGATGGTGGTCAGCTCGGCATGGGGTGGCATCGTCCCATAGGTGGTGGTCGTGTGCGGCCGGCCGTCAGGCGGTGCGGAGCCATCCTGCATGGTTCGGATCGCGACATAGGGCAGCTTGAGCGTATCCGACAGGGTGGCAGCCAAGGTGGGCAAGAGGGAATCGGCACTCGTATCGGCGCGGAGATGTTCATGCACACGCTCGACCACTTCAAAAGCATCGTCATGCTGGCCGTAGATCAGATGATGCACTCCCTGGCTGAGGTAGGCCGAGACGGTCGTATAGGTCGCTGCGATCAAAGCCAGCGCCAACACGAGTGACCACCAAGGGATCTGGACGAACGAAGTGAGCGGTCGTGACGGCCAGCTCGCCATCAAGGCAACCAGGGCCACGATCGACAAACCGTACCAACTCAACAACAGCCAGTAGAGCAACCTCTGGAGCCACAGGTTCACATCGATCGATCCACGCATCATGTCACGGTATCAAGTTGGCTCATCACCACTCCGCGCATGCGCCTTCTATCGAATGCATTTGAAGCCATGAACGCTTGAGTCCGCAGGCTAGCTTCGGATGAGCGATCAAGCATGTTGCAGTACAAGCAACCGGACGGCCCCATGAGCACGTCCGGTTGCTGAAGTACAACACGGTGTGTCGCCTACCGCCGGGCCGTAACCGGTTCGCGCCACAGACAGAGTGCGATGACGACGACATGATGGATCAACATGACGCTGGAGAAGACGAGGTCAAACGTCGTTGAGCCGATGAGCAAGGTCGAGATGGCTTGAACGAGCCAGTAGGCGTTGATCAGGATCAGGAGAACGGCGCCCCACTTCTTGCCGCGCCAGGCGCCATACGCCCCTACAAAGACCAAGATATCCGAAATGAAACTGCCGATGACGAGCCAGTAGGGGTCCTCGCTGGCTGCAGCCCCCAGCATCAAGTTGGGTAGATCGTAACCGAAAATGCCAATCAACCCGACGATGAGGGACAGGACAGCGGCAATCTTGAAGGCGGTTGGACGACTTAGCTGACTCATGTTTCATCTCCTTGTATGTTTATGGGCTACTTAGCCTCGACAAGGAGACACTACGAGATCACCATCCCAATGTCACCGGGCCAGGGTCACATAGCGGTGGGACGATTGTCCCAAGGGTTTGGGACCGTCGCCCTCCTTCTCACGGGTCAGATTGCCGCCCAACGCTCCGGGTCAGCGGCGGGCCACCGCCGCCACCGCCCCATCATCGGGGAACACTCGCGCCGGCCCAGGCCTGGTCGAGCCACGGCCGGGCGTAGCGCGACGCCCGAGTGTCGAGTCATGGCGACGGCTTCCTTCACGATTCCGGCCGTTCGCTGGGGATGATGCGCCGCGAAGGGGTGGCGCTGGGCAGTCTTGGATGGGTAGGAGCTCGTGACACCCCCCGCGACCCGCCGTCAGGCGCCCGCGCGCCGGTAGTGCACGGCGACCGCGCCGTTGCG
>CAZZPH010000352.1:1531-3235 GCA_964655725.1 uncultured Hyphomicrobium sp. | reverse complement strand
GTGTGAGCGAAGTAATCGGCCCGGTTGCCGCAAATCGCGCCGAAGAAACACTTGGGCTTCGTTGTGGCAAAGTGGAGCATGGTACCGCTGAAGACCGATTAGACAATGGTGCGTAATGCCCGAGTGTGAGCGTGGTCCTGGGAGACGTCATCGACATTGGTGAATCGGCACGGCGGTTCGTAGCCGCTGGGCCGTTATCCCGTTTAAGAGAGTGAGCAAGACGACGTACCCGATGCGGTGCCATCTTTCTACCTGAATGATGGAGAACGCAATGGCCCAACGTAATCGAAGTGTCAGCCTCAAGCCCGCCAAGTCCCGAGCGGCGCTGACGATCACCCACCCCAACGCCGCCGGCATCGACATCGGCAATGCTGTCCACTATGTGGCCGTGCCGCCGGACCGAGACGATGAGCCGGTGAGGGAGTTTCCGAGTTTCACGGTCGACCTCAACGCCATCGCAGACTGGCTCAAGGTCTGCGGAGTGGACACCGTGGCCATGGAATCCACTGGCGTTTACTGGATTCCCTTGTTCGAGTTGCTGGAATCGCGCGGCTTCACCGTGCTGTTGGTCAATGCGCGCCACGTCAAGAACGTTTCTGGCCGCAAGTCCGACGTACTGGACTGCCAGTGGCTGCAGCAACTCATGACCTACGGGCTGCTCAGCGGCGCGTTCCGCCCGACCGAACAGATTTGCGTGTTGCGCTCGTTGTGGCGTCAGCGTGTGATGCTGCTGCGCAGCCAGGGACGCCATGTCCAGCATATGCAGAAGTCCCTCACCCAGATGAACGTTCAGCTCGCCAACGTCATCTCCGACGTGGTTGGCGAGACAGGCCAAAAGATCCTGCGCGCCATCATCGCCGGTGAGCGTGATGGTCAGATCCTGGGCGCGATGAAGAACGCACGCATTCGCGCCAGCATCGATGAGATTGCCAAGAGCCTGCAAGGCAATTGGCGAGACGAGCATTTGTTTGCGCTCAAACAGGCGGTAGACGCATTCGACTTCATCGGTAAGCAACTGGCGGAGTGTGATCGCGAGATCGAGCAGCAGATGCAATGTTTGCAGGCTCACGAGGGCGAGCCTGCTAAAGGCAAGCAGCGCGGGCGGACTCGCAATGCGCCCAAGTTCGATCTGCGCACGCAGTTATTCAAGATGTGCGGCGTGGATCTGACCCGCATCGACGGCATTGACGTGACCACGGCCTTGGCTGTGATCTCGGAGACCGGTACCGATATGTCGCGCTTTCCCAAGGTGGGAAATTTCACCAGTTGGTTGGGTTTGTGCCCGGGTACCAAGATTACCGGCGGTAAAGTCATGAGCAGCAAGACCAAACGGGTGGCCAATCGCGCGGCCCAAGCGCTGCGTTTGGCGGCCGCCGCACTGCGCAGCAGCCAATCGGCGTTGGGTGCGTACTTCAGGCGGATGTGCTCGCGCATGGACAAAGCGAAGGCCGTCGCCGCTACGGCTCATAAACTGGCGCGACTGGTCTACACGATGCTAACCAAGGGCGAGGAGTACACCGATCAGGGCCAGGACTACTACGAGGAACGCTATCGCGCCCGCGTCCTGCGGCAACTCTCCCTGCGAGCCCAAAAGCTTGGCATGACGCTCGTCGCTACCGAACAACCGGAACCCGCCTAAAATAAAATTCAAAACCAATCGCTTGGGATGTGTTTCTTAAGAGGGATGGAGTAGTCGTTCAGATC
>CAZZPH010000352.1:0-1431 GCA_964655725.1 uncultured Hyphomicrobium sp. | reverse complement strand
CCGTTCTACGCGCCCCTTCTCATTGCCGCGGGCGACTGCCACCGGGCGGGGCTGGAAACGGTAATGCGCGGCGAACTCCAGCAGCGTGGGATGGAATCGAATCGCATCGTGGTGGCGTTCGAGCACCGCGCTTTTGAGGTTGTCGTAGAGAATGACCCGGGGAGCCGCGTTCCAGGCCGTAAAGGCTTCGACATGCCCACGCAGGAAGTTGGCCATCTGCGCGTTCAGGTAAAAGCGCAGGAAGAGGCGCCGCGAGTACGAGAGCACCATCACGAAGGCCATCAGTGGGCGCACCGCGCGCCCGATCGTGACCGTGCCGAACGCACCCCAGTCGGCTTGACCTTGTTCTCCGGGCAAGGTGCGCAAGCGCAGATACGCCTCCGGGACAGGCCCTGGCCGAAGCGTGGCTACCAGCGCGCGGAAGTGATCCGGCGCCCCGGGATAGCCGCGCGCCTTGACCATGCCGTACAAGCGCGAGGCGCGAAGGCTTGGGTACTTCGTGAGCGTGTCGACGATGAACGCACGGTACGGATCGATCATCGTGGCGCGCACGATCTTGGGCGCCACCTCGACCCCGGCGTCGCGCAGTGCGCGACGCACCGTGGCGTGATGCACGCGCAGTTGGCGGGCGATCGTGCCGATCGGCCAGTGCTCGGCGTGGTACAGGCGCACGATCTCCGACTCGACGCCGCGCGGGATCATAGCTCACGGTCCGCTACGCAGCGGCCCCAGGCGGGCGAACGCCGGCAACACGCCGGTGCACCGGCTGCAATGTCGGGCGGGTAACGATCGGTGCTCGGTGCGTCCCAGCACCCAGGACTCGGACAGGTGGTGATCATCATCGCAGGCTACGCTGAGCGTCTCATCGGTTACGACGAGCGCCACTGTGCCCGCAATGCCCGCCTCAGCGGAACCCTGATGCGTCACTTTCTGCGCGCACCGTGCACGCCAGGCACGCTGACGAGCCGCATGCCGGCATGCTCCGCGGTAGCTTTGCTGATAGCGTGCCCCGGCTCGCAGGAGCGACTCACGCCGCCGAATCCGTGCACACCCCCGCACGCAATAGCGGTTGCCCCGATCGCAGCGCAGACACAGGCTCACCTGCGCGCCACAGCGCACGCAGCTATAGAGCCGATACGTGGTCGGTTCTGCCTTCATCGCGCCCGCCGCGTCCCACGCTGGACAACGCCGCGCAATCAAGGCATAAAGGCAAGGCACGCACGCGAACAAGCGCGCGCGCTTTGGAAGGCCCGGGGTTCTGTCCAGGAACGTGCCCGGGCCTTCGTCTTTGCGGCGTTCGCGCTCAGCATAACGCACGCAATCCACCACGCCCCGCGCCACCTCGACCAACGCCTCTGCCGCCCCCCCCCGGGCGCCTGAGCGCTACCGCTCAGTGCGTCTGAATCGCGATCCGAGCAAGCCCAACATCGA
>CAZZPH010000351.1:0-3244 GCA_964655725.1 uncultured Hyphomicrobium sp. | reverse complement strand
TCAATGAGTCGTGTTCGAGCGGCAAGGCTGGTTGGGCCGCAGGGGTGTCGCAGAAGCGATTTAATCCACAAATCAGCGAGTTGAGGCGCGCCGGGAAATCCACAATGTGGTGGAAAACCCATCAGCGGGAGCTTTCCTCGCCGCGGAGGCGGCCATTGTCGTCATGCGAACGGTGGTTCGGCGCCGCCGGGCGCCATACGGAACCCCTCGAAGCGGAAGCCGGGCGCGACCGTGCACGTGACAAGGCTCCAGGCTCCCAGGCTGCGGGCCTGCTGCCACCAGTGGGCCGGGACGATCGCCTGGGGCAGGATTGCGCGGCCCGGATCAAAGCCGAGCATGTGGATGTGCGCTTCTCCGCCGGGTGGGGCCAGCGACAATTCGAGCGGCGCTCCCGCGTGCCACATCCACAGTTCCGCAGCGTCGACAGTATGCCAGCGCGATGTCTGGCCGTCTTCGAGAAGGAAGTAGATGGCCGTGGAGGCGGATCGTTCGCCGTCGATGGTGGCGTCGTCGCGGAACGTTTCGCGAAAGTGCCCGCCTTCCGGATGGGGTTTCAGGTCGAGCGCTGCGATCACCTGAGCCGCGCTCCAGTCTGGGGATGGCGCCGTCATGCGCGATTCTTGCGTTCGCGGATCTCGGCGAAGACCCGCCATTCGGGAACCACACGAAGTCCAAGGCGCATGCGGATACGATCCTCTCCGCAGCGCAGGAACACATTCGATTGTAATTCGTCGGAAAGCCGTGTCGGTGCGGTAATCCCGCCCTGTGCGGTCAGGGTCTCAGCATCTTTGAGCCGCGCGCGCAGCACATCGTTCTCCGGCTCGATCGTGAGCCCGAAGCGGGCGTTGGCCACGGTGTACTCGTGACCGAAGTAGAGGGCGGTGTGGGCCGGCAGCTCCGACAGCCGCTGGAGAGACTTCCACATCATCTCGTGGTTGCCTTCCAGCACGCGGCCGCATCCCATCGCAAAAAGCGTGTCACCGACGAAGGCGGCGCTCATCCCGGGCATCCAATAGGTGATGTGGCCGAGAGTGTGTCCCGGGGTTGCCATCACGTGAACGGTGCATGATCCGATGTCGAAAACGTCCCCGTCGGCCACCATGCGATCAATGCCGGGGATGCGCGTGGCCTCTGCTTCCGGGCCGATGATGGTGCAGCTGTAACGGTCCTTAAGCGCGAGATTGCCTGCCGTGTGGTCGCCATGGTGGTGGGTCGTCAGGATATGTGTAAGTGCCCAACCCTCAGCGTCGAGGACGCGGGCGATCTCATCTGAGTCGGGTGCATCGATGGAAATGGTGGCCCCATCATCAGTGTGAACGAGAACACCGATGTTGTCTTTGCGACAGATGAAGACGCGAATGTCGGGCGTGGTCATGGAATTCCAGGCGATCGTACGGCTTGGGATCGGGGCGGCCGGTGAAAGTTAGCGGCGTGCGGGCCGCAATTCAATGATGCTGCACTCGAAACCGTCGTCAGGGCGTGCTTTATATGCCAAATCTGCACGGCTACATGAACGGGATGGCCTTGGGCCCCACTGCTGGACCTTGATGGATCTCGACGTCGTTGATCTCAATGCTTTCTATAAGACTCCGCTTGGGCTCACCGTGCGGCGTATCATCAGTCGTGAAGTGCGCTCGCGCTGGCGCGGGCTCAAGGGCGGGCGCATTGTCGGGTTGGGCTATGGCATCCCCTACATCGGGGCCTTGAGATCGGAAGCCTCGTGTGTCGCGGCGCTGATGCCGGAAACTCAAGGCGCACTGGTCTGGCCCTCGACCGGCGCGACGCTCAGCGTTCTGGTGGAGGACCGCCACCTGCCATTGCCTGACAACTCGGTCAATCGCCTGCTCTTGATGCACAGCCTGGAAGCAACCGAGCGGCCGGGGGTGCTGCTGCGCGAATTGTGGCGCGTGCTGGAACCTGAGGGACGGCTTCTGATTGTCGTCCCCAACAGGCGCAGCGTTTGGGCCCGCATCGACGCGACGCCCTTCGGACACGGACGCCCGTACAGCCGCTCGCAACTGGAGAGGCTGCTCCTGGAGTGCCTCTTCACGCCGGTGTCATGGGGGAGTGCGCTGCACCTGCCGCCGCTCGAACGGCGCGTTGTCATTCGCACAGCATCCGCATGGGAGCGGATCGGACGCACAGTCTTGTCGCGGTTCGGCGGGGTGCTGATCGTGGAGGCGCGCAAGGAACTCATGGCCCCTGTGGGTGGCACAAAGGCTGCTGCGCGCGTGTTGCGCGATCTCGTCACGGTGCGGCGCGGCAGGGAGCGCGCGGATGCCCACCGCGGGCGCTAACCTGCTGCGCTGCGCGGCCTGAGAAGAAATACGGCCTTTTCACCGAGCAGGTTCTGCAACGACAGTGATTTCTTGATGGGAAGTCGCTGTCCGCGGCTGTTGAAGGCGGTGGCCTGTTCCACTTCGGCATCGAGCGTGCCGACGAGATCCGCAAAATCCTTGATGGTGCACAGGTGGGCGTCGGGGCTTTCATACCAGGTATCGGGTAGATTGGGCGTGCGTGGCATGCGTCCGGTGGCGAGCAATTCCGTGCGGATGCGCCAGTGCCCGAAGTTGGGAAACGACACGATCGCGCGGTGGCCGATGCGCAAAAGGTTCTTGAGGACTTCGCGCGGTTTGCGCGTTGCCTGGATCGTCAACGACAGGATGGCATAGTCGAAGGCCCGGTCGGGATAGCCTTCCAGATCGACGTCCGCATCGCCCTGGATGACTGACAGCCCGCGCGCCACACAAGTGTTGACCCGCTCCCGGCTGATCTCGATCCCTCGTCCATCGACAAACCTCGTGTCGATCAGAAGCTGGAGGAGTTCCCCATCGCCGCACCCGACATCGAGCACACGCGAGCCGGGCGACACCATCTCCGCGATGAGTTGGTGATCGACGCGAACTCCCGATGCTGGATTGGCTGTGGTCATCGATACTCTTTCAAGGAGTGATACCGTGCTGACGTGCGGCGGCGCTCAGGAAGCCGCTCACTGTCTGGGCGAATGTCGGTTCGTCGAGAAGGAAAGCGTCGTGACCCTTATCGCTCTCGATCTCGACGAAGGACACGTTGGCGGCGACGCCGTTCAGGGCCTTGACGATCTCTTTGTTGTCGCGCGTGGGATAGAGCCAGTCGCTGGTGAACGAGACGATGCAGAACTTGGTGCGCGTCCCCTTGAAGGCATTGGCGAGCCGTCCTCCGTATTCGGCGGCGAGATCGAAATAATCCATGGCGCGTGTGATGT
>CAZZPH010000350.1:0-3254 GCA_964655725.1 uncultured Hyphomicrobium sp. | reverse complement strand
CGGCCGCGTCAGCCAGTGCTCGTAAAGCTGCGAGGGCAGCTCCACGAAATCGCGCGTCACGTTGGTACCGGACAACGACGGATAGGTGACGTCCGACAACAGGCCATGCAGGCCGTGCCCGAACTCGTGGAACAGCGTGCGCGCGTCGTCGATGGACAAGAGCGTTTCTTCGCCCTCCGCCCCGCGCGCGAAATTCAAGACGTTGACGATGATGGGCCGCTCGCCCTTGCCCAGTTTGTGCTGCGAGCGGTAGCTCGACATCCACGCGCCGGAGCGCTTGGAGGGCCGCGCGAAATAATCGCCCATAAAGATGCCGACATCGTCGCCGGCTTTCGTCGTCACGTGCCAGACGCGCACGTCCGGGTGATAGCGCGGCGCATCGGGCAGCTCGGTGAAGGTGAGGCCAAACAGCCGCGCGGCGGTGTCGAAGGCCGCGGCGATCATGCAGCCGAGCGGCAGGTAGGGGCGGATTTCCGCCTCATCGAGATCGAAGCGCGCCTTGCGCTCCTTCTCCGCCAGATAGCGCCAGTCCCAGGCTTCGAGACGGTAGTTGCCTCCGTCCTTGCGCGCGAGTGCAGCCAGCGCATCGCGCTCCTCGCCGACCCGCGCGACCGCCGCTGTCCACACCTGACCCAGCAAGCCGCGCACGGCCTCAGGCGTCTTGGCCATGGTGTCGTCGAGACTGTAGGCGGCAAACGTGGGGTAGCCCATCAGGCGGGCCAGCTCCGCGCGCAACTGCACAATTTCGGCGACGATGGCGCGGTTGTCCGTCTTGCCGCCGTTCTCGCCCCGTTTGATCCACGCCTTGAAGGCCTCCTCGCGCAGATCGCGCCGCGCGGAAAACTGCAGGAAGGGTTCGATGCTGGAACGCGCCAGCGTGATGACGTACTTCGCCGGGCTCTTCAGATCGGCCGCAGTGCGGGCCGCCGCGGCGCGCAGGCCCTCGGGCAATCCGGCCAGATCAGCTTCGCTGTTTAATTCAAGCTGCCAGGATTGCTCATCCGCCAGCACATTCTGAGCGAAGCTCGTCATGAGGGACGCCAGCCGCTTGTGGATCGCAGCGACACGGCGGCGCGATTTGGCATCGAGACGCGCGCCAGCCCGGACGAATGCCGTGTGCGTGCGCTCCAGTAGCCGCGCGTCCTCGGGATCGAGCGCCAGCCGGTCTCGCATTTCGAACAGATGCGCCAACCGCTGGTAGAGGGCCTGATCCTGCAGGATCGCACTCTGATGCTCCGACAGCAGCGGCACAATCGCGCGCTCGATCGCCTGAAGCTCTGGATTGGTGTCAGCACTCGCCAGATTGAAAAAGGTGTCTGCGACCCGTTCCAACAACCGGCCGCTCTTCTCCAGCGCTGTCAGGGTATTCGCGAAGGTCGGCCGGGCGGGATTGGCACCGATCTTGGCAACTTCGGCGCGGTGCCTTTCCATCGCCAGGCGCAAGGCCGGCTCGAAGTGCTCAGCCTGGATGCGGTGAAAGGGAGGCAACCCGTGAGGCGTTCGCCACGTCCCCAAGAGAGGGTTGGGGATTGTCGTGCCCGTACTGCCGGCGTTGGACGCCCCTCGCTTGTTTGCCACGTGTGTCGCATCCCTGGATAATGATGGCCCGGACCTGCCTTAGCATACGCCAGGGCCCGCAAAGAAGATCGAGGACCGGCTGGGGGGAGCCGATCCTCGCATCTTCAACGTCAAGGGCTAGACACTTGGGAGAGTTGCCGAGAGGGGTCCAGCGGAAACTGCGGCTGACCGCGGGCTGGGGGGCTGCATAACGGCTGACCGCAGTCTCGACGGCCGGACCCCTTGGCAACAGTCAACAGTATCGCTGTCGTTTGCGGCGGCGTTGGGACTGGATTTGGGCGCTCCGCGGGTCATATTTTTACGTTTCAATGGCTGTGCGCACCGGCCGGCCCATCGGCAGGCTTGCAATCGGCGGCATCCTATTCGATCATGACATCCAGGTAACAGGGAGGCGCGCTTTGAGCGAGACCGAGCCGATACCGTTTCCGCCGCGAGAGTCCGGATCGCGGCACCGCACGGATGGCCCTCGACACGAGGGCGCCGGCCATCCCTCCCAGGACGTGCCAAGCATCACCAGTTTCAATCGCCAGGAACTGAGCACCATCATGGCGGTCTACGGCCGCAAGGTCGCCGCGGGCGAGTGGCGTGACTACGCGCTCGACCTCACCCGCGACAAGGCGATTTTCAGTATTTTTCGCCGGACCGCCGAATTCCCGCTCTATCGCATCGAGAAGGCGCCGCGGCTCGCGCGCAAGCAGGGCGCTTACAGTGTGGTGACCGCCACGGGCCTGATCCTGAAACGCGGCCCTGATCTGGCGCGCGTTCTCACCGTGCTGGAACGCGGCGTCAGGATTGTTAAGACCTGATCGCAGCGGCCAGGCATCGAACTGCTCAAGAGATAACGAGACAACGAAAAAGGGCCCCGCGATGAACGGGGCCCTTCTCGTTTCAGGTCCTGGCCTCAGGTCACTCCTGGGAGCCGAACAGGTTCAGCATCGAGGTGAACATGTTGATGAAGTCGAGGTAGAGGCTCAGCGCGCCCATAATGGCGCCCTTGGCCATCAGCTCGGCATTACCGCGGATCTGGTAATACTCGTCCTTGATGCGCTGTGTGTCGTAGGCGGTGAGGCCCGCGAAGATCAGCACGCCCAGCACGCTGACGGCGAACATCAGTGCGCTCGACTGCAGGAACAGGTTGACCAGCGCGGCAATGATGATGCCGATCACACCCATGATCAAAAACGATCCCCAACCCGTCAGATCCTTCTTCGTCGTGTAGCCCCACAGGCTGAGGCCCGCGAAGGCCGCCGCGGTCACGAAGAACACGCGCGTGATCGACGTGCCGGTAAACACCAGGAAGATCGTCGACAGCGACAGACCCATGACACCCGCGAACGCCCAGAAAGCGATTTGGGTGGCGGATGCGCTCATCTTGTGAACCCGGAAGGCCAGCAGGAACACGAAAGCCAGCGGGGCGAGCATGACGACGTAGCGAAGCGGCGAGCCGTACATCACCTGGGCGAAGGCCGGATTCGACATCGCATATTGATGCGTGAGGTAGGCGACGACACCCGTGAAGGCGACGCCCGCTGACATGTAGTTGTAGACGCGCAACATGTGCGCGCGCAGGCCCTCGTCGACGGCTGCGCCGGGACGGGCAACTGTGCCGGTGCGGCTATAATCGTGCTCAAGCTGTGCCATCTGGCAAGTTCCTCTCAGAAACCAATGCGCAAGCT
>CAZZPH010000349.1:553-3277 GCA_964655725.1 uncultured Hyphomicrobium sp. | reverse complement strand
ATGTCTCGACCGCCGTATCGAAGGAGATCGACAGCCTCTCGAGCCGCGCCGATGCAACAGCCGAGGAGGTCCGCCGGCGCACGGCACGAACCGCAGCCGAAATCAACGCAGAGCAGGCACGTCTCAAGGAGCAGATTGAGACGCTGCCGGTGGCAACACGCGAAAGCGCGGAAGCGATGCGCCGCGCGCTCGCTGACCAGCTGAAGGCCCTCGATCAGATTTCGGCTCTCTCACAGCGCACGGCGACGGCGCGCGACGTGGTGCCGCCGGCCGGCGTAGCGCTGCCCCCGCCCTCATCACCTCATTCAGGCGCCGCCGCCACGATGCCGTCCCCACCCGCACGTCCCGCGCCACCATCGGCAGGTCGTCTCCCGGGCGTGCCCGATAGTGGGCGCGAGTCATGGTCGCTTGGAGATCTTCTGGCCCGCGCATCACGCGAGGAGACGCAAAACCAGGCGCAGGCTCACGGTCAGGCTCACGCTCAAACTCCAGCCCAGTCCCGCCCCGCAGCAGCGGCGCGTCCTGCATTCCAACTCGATGTCGATGCCATTGCCCGCGCGCTCGATGCGGCAACGACTGCGGCCTTATGGTCGCGCCTTGCAGCCGGACACCGCGGTGTCCTGGCACGCGGCCTTTATTCCGCCGAAGGGCGTGCGGTCTTTGACGAGGTTGTGAGGCGGCTGCCCGCAGATCCAGAGCTTCAAGGCACCATCGGCCGATTCCTGGACGACTTCGATCACATCCGGCGCGACCTGGATCAGCGCGATCCCACGGGGCGGATGACGAACGGCCATCTCAATTCTGACAGCGGCCGTGTGTATCTTTTCCTGGCCCATGCCACAGGCCGCATGACCTGATCGCGCACCCCACGTTTCACGCAACCGGGCACTGTCATCTGTCGGCCCTGCCGGACTTTGTTTCGTCACGTGAGCGCAATCTCAGATGTTGTCCTCCCGAACTTTGAGTGTCGCGATCGAGACTTGGCCACTGGCGCGCCCATTCGTGATCGCGCGCGGGGCAAAGTCGGAGGCGCGCGTGGTGGTCGCCACTTTGACTCAAGGCGACATCACCGGTCGGGGTGAATGTGTGCCATATGCCCGCTACGGTGAAACACCCGAGGCTGTCGTCGAACTGATCCGTGATACGGGCGTGCCTCAGTCGCGCGGTGATCTGCAACGCCTCTTGCCTGCAGGTGCAGCGCGCAATGCGCTCGACTGTGCGCTGTGGGATCTGGAGGCGAAGCTCGCCGGAGTGCCCGTCGCTGTGCTCGCGCACCGTCCCGAGTGCGGGGCCCGTGAGACCTGCTACACATTGAGCCTCGACACGCCCCAAGCCATGGCCGCAGCAGCACAGGCCGTGCCGCATCTCAAGCTCTTGAAACTCAAGCTTGGCGGGACCGGCGATGCAGAGCGCATGCGCGCCGTCCGTGACGCGAGGCCCGATGCGCGGCTCGTAGCGGACGCCAACGAGTCGTGGAATGAACGCGACCTGTCAGACCTCCTCGCGGTCGCGGCCGAAACACGGATGGAAACCATCGAACAGCCGCTTCCCGCCGGTCAGGATCAGGCGCTTGCGGATGGGGAGCACCCGGTCGCCATCTGCGCCGACGAAAGCGCCCATACGAGCGCCGACATCGCAGCACTTCCAGACCGCTATGATGCCGTGAATATCAAGCTCGACAAGGCAGGAGGATTGACGGAGGCGCTGATCATGGCCGAAGCGGCGCGGGCAGCGGGTCTCGATATCATGGCCGGATCGATGGTGGGCACATCACTGGCCGTCGCGCCGGCGATGCTGATTGCAAACTATGCCCGCTGGGTCGATCTCGACGGCCCACTTCTTCTCGCCCGTGACCGCGAGCACGCCATGGTCATCACAGACGGGCTCATCGACCCGCCCAGCACCGCTTTGTGGGGCTAACCCCGCTACAGCCTCTCGCCATTCCATCGCGCCCACACAAACGCGGATGCGCCAAGCCCCACACCCGCCAGCGCCGCCATCGCGAGATAGGCCCCGCCTGCGAAAGATTCGTAAAGCCATCCCGACATTATCACGGCCACGCCCATCACGATCCCCGCGGCGAAGGTGGAGTGAAGGGCCTGCGCCGTCCCCGCGGCACGCTCAGGTGCCGCCTCCGCGATGAAGCGCATCGCACCCAGGTGGGTCGCCGCGTACGTCAACGCATGAAGCACCTGGAGCCCCACCAAGGCCCCCAATGGTGGATCGAAACTCATGGCCAGCCATCGCACGACAGCCGCCACGCCACCCACGAGCAGCAGGACGCCGGCCGAAACGCGCGTCAACCAGCGCCCCGCATAGGCGAAGAGGACAACCTCAGCGAAGACGGCAATCGCCCACAGCACCCCGATGGACAGACCCGATATGCCCTGCTTTTGCAGGTGCAGAGCGCCGAACGTATAGAAGAGCGCATGGGCCGCTTGAATGGCGCTGACGCCCGCAATAAAGGCGAGGAACACGGGAGCTGCGAGCAGCCGGCGTACCTCGGGCCCGACGAGCTTTGCCGGCGACTGGCCAGCGTTGGGGTCCTCAGTCGCTGGGCGAGGCAAAGCGTGTCCCGCCACGACGGTTGCCACAGCGCCCAGCGTCAGCAGCCAGACCGTTGCCTCGTTCCCGGCCCAGTCCAACAGGGACCCCGCACTCATGCCGACCAGAATGAATGCCAGCGAACCCCACAGCCGCATGCGTCCATAATCGAGGCTATAG
>CAZZPH010000349.1:0-543 GCA_964655725.1 uncultured Hyphomicrobium sp. | reverse complement strand
GGTGCGCACACCACCCACAGCGATCGTCTCGGCAAGCGGCATGATGGCTGCGGCGGCCAGTGCGAAGGGAACCGCGATGGCAAAGATGCCCCAGAACGAGCCCATGCCGGGCAGGAAGACAATCGCGGCCAGCGCAAACCAAGCCAAGGCAATGCAGAGCCCTCTGGGGTCGCCGGTGCGATCAGCGATGAGCCCGAATGCCGGGGTGACGACAAGGCGAAGGAGGAAGGGAGCCGACGTGATGATGGCCACCTGCTGAGCCGAGAGACCGCGCTGGTCGAGCCAGACCGGCAGAAAGGGCAACTGCACGCCATAGATGAGGAAGAGCGCCGCATAGAACAGCGAGACCCGAAGTGCGAAGGCCGCTTTGGTCATCTCCCGCGCCGCGCGCGGACGTGGTTCAGGAACGGGTGGAAAGCTCATGAGAGAGGCGGGGTCCATGGATGAGGCTCCTGGCCCCATGCGCCAGCGTGTGTCAGATGGCGGCCCAGCGCGCAAGCGCAGACACAACACAGAACGCAAGCGCCGTCATGCTCCCGTCTC
>CAZZPH010000348.1:0-3313 GCA_964655725.1 uncultured Hyphomicrobium sp. | reverse complement strand
GCGGCGGCGGCGGCTTCCGGGGTGGGGATCGCGGCGACCGCGACGGCGGCTCGACCTTCCGGTCGCGTCCTCCGCGCGAAGGCGGCAGTTTCCGCGACAACGATGCCCCACGCGGTCCCCGCGGACCGCGCGGACCGCGCAGCGACACACCCGGCACGGAGGGCTGATCCATGGCTGAAGCCGTACAACAACTGGCCGCCCGCCGGCCCTTCCATCGCCGCCGCAAGACGTGCCCGTTCTCCGGGGATCATGCCCCGAAGATCGATTATAAGGACGTTCGTTTGCTCGGCCGTTATATCTCTGAGCGCGGCAAGATCGTTCCGAGCCGCATCACTGCCGTCTCGGCCAAGAAGCAGCGTGAGCTGTCCCGCGCCATCAAGCGCGCCCGGATCCTGGGCCTCTTGCCTTACGTCCTGAAATAGGAACGGACCATACGATCAGTCCGGGAGCGGGGCTTCGTCTGCGCTTCGCTCCTGGCATAACCGCCCGCACAGGGATCGTCATGTGCGCGGCCGGTGATATCACGATAACGAAAGACAGGTTGGGACAGCGGCTCTGGTGGGTCGGGAACTGCCCCTAACCGCGTGAAGCGGGACAGCTCGGTGGTACAGAACAAACTCGTCATCGGCCTCGGCCTCGGCATCATCTCCGCAGTGGTATTCGCCTCTGCGACGACGGGGCCGATGATGATGCGCTATGTGCTGTTTCTTCTGACCTCGCTTCCAATCTTCCTGGCGGGTTTGGGTTGGGGCTGGCGCACGGCAGCCATCGGCGGGATATCGAGCGTCGGTCTCGTCGCGTTCGCAGGCGGACCGATGATCGGTCTGGTCTTCGGCGCCTCCCAGGTCCTGCCTGCCATCGTGCTGTGTTATCTGGCCCTCCTCAATCGTGAGTATCAGCCCGACCCATCCCAGCCGCCGACCACCGAATGGTATCCCCCAGGTCGACTGGTCCTGTGGTCGGCAGTGATGGCCGGCGGCCTCACTCTGGCCGTGCTGGCGCTCGCCTCCGGCAGCATGGACGCCGTCCAGGCCAGCATACGCGACTACATCACCTCGACGCTGAAGGATGGGCTGGCTACTGCAGAGGGACGTGCACCTCTCGACGAAACGCAGATCTCCCAGCTGACGGATATGCTGGTTGCGCTTCTGCCGGCCGCATCGGCGGTGTCCTGGATGACAGCCATGATCTTCAACCTCTGGCTGGCGGGGCGTATCACGCTCGCGTCCGGTCAGTTGGAACGGCCATGGCCCGACATAGCGGCGCTGGATTATCCGCCCGGCACGGCTCTGATGCTGATCGCGGCGATACTTGCGAGCGGGGCATCGGGCATCGCGGGTGGCGCCGGCACAGGATTTCTGGGTGCCTTCTTTCTCGCCTACCTGCTGGCTGGCCTCGCGGTCATCCACTTCGTCACGCGCGGCCATACGTGGCGGCCGTTTGCGCTCTGGGGCCTCTATGCGGCGCTGTTCGTCGTCAACGTCTGGATCGCCGTCCTCATCGCGCTCGTCGGTCTCGCCGACCGCCCCCTGCGGCTGAGAGCCCGTGCTCAGGCTGCCGGTACCCCGCCGCCCCAGCTTCCCCGTGGACCCGACTGATCTCTCCAATTGTCAATCAGACCTCACTTCGTGAAAGGACACAACGCCATGCAAGTCATCCTCCTTCAACGTATCGGCCGCCTCGGCCAGATGGGCGACATCGTCAACGTCAAGGACGGCTTCGCCCGCAACTTCCTCCTGCCGCAGAAGAAAGCATTGCGCGCGACGAAAGAAAATCTCGCCGTATTCGAGGGCCAGCGCTCGCAGCTGGAAGCCGCCAACCTCGAACACAAAAAGGATGCCGAGGCTGTCTCCGCCAAACTCGACGGCCAGACATTCATCGCCATCCGCAGCGCTGGCGATACGGGTCAGCTCTACGGCTCGGTCTCGACGCGCGACATCGCAGAAGTCATCGAAACGGGTGGCTTCACCATCAACCGCAATCAGGTCATTCTCGACAAGCCGATCAAGACACTCGGCCTGCACGCGGTCCTCGTTCAGCTCCACCCGGAGGTGGAGGTGTCCGTGACACTCAATGTGGCCCGCTCGACGGACGAAGCCGAACGCCAGGCTCGCGGTGAGAATGTCACCGTTATCAAAGACGAGAAGCTGGACATCGAGACCTTCAGCGAAGATGCGTTTGAGGAGGGTGCAGCTCCCGCCGGGCAGGACGAAGCCTCGGAGGAGTAACGGCTGCGCGATCCACCGGCTGCCGCGCCGGCATTCGTGCCCACTTTCGCACGCAACATGGGCCCGGAACCCTCGATGGGAGCCGGGCCTTTGTCGTTCTCGCCGGCCCCGCTGGGCGACCGCCTCCGCAGGATCTCGCACCGGTGCCGGACGTGGCCTCGGGCAAATCGTGGTGTTAACAGAGATTTCGCGTGTTACTTTCCCTGGAAGACCGGTCCAGGCACAAGTTTTTTATCGGTGTGCCGCATGGAACAGCGCCCTGCTCACGAGCGGCATAGATTGGCCCCATCAGATCGAAACAGACCCCACGGGGTCACATCAGCAAGGGGACTAACGCCATGACCACCACCATCCGCACCATCGCCCTCGGCCTCGCACTCGCAGCCTCGGCCACCCTGCCGCTCCTGAGCAGCACGCCTGCCGAAGCCAAGAAGGGTAAGGAATACTACTCGCAGACCTACACCAGCAAAAAGCCCCTGCATGGCTACGAGGGCCGCGTCGGCGACTACTACTGCTCCTACCAGCGCGTGCCGGTGCACAAGATCAACCCCAAGACTGGTCGCATGAAGGTCGTCGCCTGGGAGCTGCGTCAGCACTGCTACTGAGCGATGCACTCGCCGAAAATTGACAGGGCCCCGTCGCAAAGCGGGGCCCTTCGCACGTCTTGGGTCTTCTCAGCAAAGCCCTGGAGCCTGTTCGCTCTTGATTGAATCGCAGGGACTCCCAAAGAGCCGCGAACACGATGCACGGGGTATGTGGGGTCAGACCCCTCCTTAGGGGTCTGACCCCGTTCGGTTACTGCCTGCTGCAGAGCGATGACATCGGGATAGCCAGGAAAAAACCGAAAGGGTGCAATGCTACCGCTCAATGGTGGGGCTGCTACGGCGCGATCCAGCGAGCCTCCCTCTCAACTCAGCGCGTGAAGGGGAAATGCCGGCGGTAGAGTGCGACACTGGCTGGAAGAATAACCAGCTGCCCCATCAGTGACGCCACCAGGCAGATGCCGGCCAATTGCCCGAACAGCCGCAAAGAGGGCAGATGGGAGAGCATCGTCACGCCGAGGCCCAGTGCCAGAACGATGGTCG
>CAZZPH010000347.1:0-3323 GCA_964655725.1 uncultured Hyphomicrobium sp. | reverse complement strand
ACGCGGCACTGTGCCGTATCCAGGATGGCCTTGGTGTAGCCGCCGGCACCGAGCGTACCGTCGATGTAGGTTTCACCATCCTGAGGCGATAGTGCCGTCAGAACCTCCGCCAGCAAGACGGGAATGTGGCGTACGGTGTCCGCGGCCGGATCAGCTAAATCATCAGCTAAATCGCGATGCGGCCGTTTGCCTGTCATTCGGATTCGCCGGTGCTGCCGGGGTCCTTGGAAGCTTTGGCCCCTCTGGCTCCCAGGAGCTTGCGGTGCTCCTGCACCTTCTCTCGGGCATTCCGGCGCCGATCTGCGAAACGTTCGGGTGCCCACATCTGAAACTTGTCACCCAACCCGACAAAAGTGATCTCGGCATCGATCCCGGCATGGGCGCGAAGCGCTTGAGGAAGCACGATGCGTCCGTCGCCGTCGATCGAGAGTACCTGAACGTCTCCATAGAGCGCGACAGACAACTCGTCACGCTCATCCGAATAGTCTGGCAGGCCAGATAGAAGCCCATCGATCTTCTTCGCAAGTCTCTCGCCGCCAGCATCGAGGGCAGGAGCATCGAGCGAGGGGTAGCAGTAGATGCCCCCGGCATAGCCATCCCGCTCCAAAACAGCGCGGAATGGGGCAGGGATCGAGACCCGCCCTTTTGTGTCGATCTTGTTCGTGAATGTCGAGACAAAGCGGTCCATCCCCCGTTTCGAACCTCACCCTCGACGCAAAACATTCCGCACGGCCACGCCCACGTTTTTCAACTTGGCTGCACCGGCGGGCCGTGGCGGTCGCTACAGGCTCGGGCCCTCTCTCCGAACCAGCGCCGCGCCACGGGACCCTACCCGGTGCGGTCGGGCATCTATGGGATTACATGGAATATTATGGGTGTCAATGGTTAGTTAACCAATTTCCATGGCCGCTTGTGGATGTGATCCGGCGCCGGACGGGTCTGTTGAACGCTGGACCTCGCGCAAAGGCCCTTTGACCATGGATGCACTGCCGCAACTGCTCTGGAGAAGCATTCAGAGCCGCCTGGCCTTCGGGCTGCGGATGCTCGCGGCAGGGGTGAGACCTTGCCAGTCTGACGCCAGTCTCAGCGTGCGATGCGCAAGGGCGAGAGATTGGCGCCGATGGTGGAGAATGCCGACGCAAGCTCAGCTGCATCGGTCGCGTCGTAAAACTCGGAAGGACCGCTCGCGCACTCCTCCAGGAGCGACTTCACCGCGACGTCGGCGACATCGAAGGCCACGGTGTGAATCTCGATGCCTTTGTCCTTGATGTTCTGGCAGAGTTCCGCGGTGCGCTGATTGGCCAGAGTTGTATCAGTGCCATCATTGCGAGGTTGGGGCGTCTCGGAGGCGTACCGCGGCGACTTGGTATTGAAGCCATCGGTCATCAATACGAGAATCTTTTTGACGGGCTTTCCGTCGATCCGTTGGCCGTAGTCGGAGGCCTCGTCGAATGGGGCGTGTTTGGAGAGCGTTGTCCAGCCCCAGAACAGTCCCGACGGGATATAGGTCTCTCCTGTTGCGACGAAGTTATTGACATTCGATTTGAGCAGATCGGGATCGTTCGTGAGTGGAGTGACCTCACTTCCGCACATGACGTTCTGAGCGCCCGGAACAGGTGTTGCGAAATCTTCGTCGCGCACGTCGAGTGGATAGTCCCGCGATGCAGCGCAGCCATGCCACGTCAAGTTATCAGTGACCATGTCACAGCGGCTTTCAGGTGGACCGTAGTCATAGTCGCAGACCTCGGCCTGATAAGTGTAGGGTGTACCGTCGTTCGTCGCGGTGAACGTCTCCATGCGGCAGTTCGATGAGCCGATCACGGGCACGTGCGTGTAGCAGTACTCATTGGTAGAAGATGTATCGGCTGGCACTGACATCCACGGCGCGTTGCGATTGGCAAGACCCACATTGACATGCTGGTCGAATGGCACGAGGCTGATTTTCACGTTGTTCTCTGAGCCAGGCCTGCTGTAGGCGGCGTCAATCAGTTCACCTGTTGCATTTTTCAAGGCATCGAGCTTCCAGCCCGACATCGAAGCCGTCGTATCCAGGACGAGCGCGATTTCGGCATTCTCGCCCGCAAGCTCAATCTGGGAGGCTACGCTGACAGCAACTTCGTTGATACCGGCAAGGCCCATGAAGAGGGTTGGTACGCTAGCCCGGGCCATGCCCGAGATGACGTTCGTGTCGGACTTCGCCACGTCCACAGAGATGTTCGCGCCAACCCCATGCTTGGCGTGCCAGTTGGCATCGAAGAAGGCTTGGGTCGCAGATTTAAGGTCGTCGTCTTCCGCGGATCGGGCGGCTGCGGCGATAATGGCGGCATCGAGGTCGTTCTGAAGGCTCGTGCGGATGCTCATGCTGCGGCCATAGTCGATTGCAATGCCCGCACTGAGACCCAGCACCAAGAGGCAACACGCGAAAATGACGGCGATGCCGCCATGATTATCCCTCGCAAAGCGGCGCAGACGGCAACGGTACATCCCGGAGAATCCTTCTTTAGTCCAATGCTCCGGAGTAGGTATGTACGGGTACTGGCTTCGTAGAGATTAAGGAACGAGGTTAATTGAACACCTTCGCGAACGGCGTTTTCAAATTGTCAGTAAGCCGATCTCAACTTTCGTAAATTATTGAAAATCGCAGAGCCCCGTCGCGCCCTTGCCGCGCGACCCGATACGCCTCTGTCGCGCGCCAGATGTGGGGCTATCGAGTCTTCGAGGGGACGTCGGCTGCGACCCGATCACATCGGGAGGCGGGCAATCTGGTGGCTGAAATAGTTCTCCACAGCCGTTGTGATCGAATCCGCAACCCGGTTGCGCCATGACGCGGACTGCAGGAGTGCCGCGTCCTCTTTGTTGGTGACGTAGGCGAGTTCGATCAGAACAGATGGGAACTGTGCGGTCTTGAGAACGCGGAAGGCCGCTTGCTTGTCGGGATGGTCGCGCATGTTGGTCGAGGCCCCCATGAACTCGATCACGGACCGTGAGAACAGGCTGGTGCGCTCCCGGGTGGCGTCCACTTCGCGTTGCGCCAGATCAGCGAGAATTCCGCGCACGGCCGACACGTCGGTATCGTTGCTGGCCGACTTGACCATCGAAATTTCGTTGGGTGACAGCACGTTTTGGCTGACCTCACCCTTGGCTGATTTTTTGAGGGACGTGGCTACTTTCTCCCGCAACGTGTAGATGGTGGCACCGCGTGCGCGGGTCGTGGCGTAGTCGGCATGAACGGCAATGAACAATGCGGCCTTGTTCTTTTCGGCGAAGGCCCGGCGATCGTCGAGGGCAACGAAGCGGTCGGTGTCGCGCGTCATCAGCACCCG
>CAZZPH010000346.1:0-3340 GCA_964655725.1 uncultured Hyphomicrobium sp. | reverse complement strand
CTTCCAGCGGCAGCAGCTTCTGAATGATCCGGTCAATCAGCCACTCCAGGTCGGTGCGCTCGCGCAGTGGCGGGACCGTGATCTCGAAACCGTTGAGGCGAAAGAAGAGATCTTCGCGGAACTCACCAGACTTGATGGCCGTCCTCAGGTCGCGGTTGGTGGCAGCGATCACGCGCAGGTTCAACTGCACGGGTTTTGAGCCGCCCAATGGCACGATTTCTCTTTCCGAGAGGACGCGCAACAATCGTGTCTGCAGTTGGATCGGCATATCGCCGATCTCGTCCAGGAACAGCGTACCTCCGTTTGCTCGCGCGATCAGGCCTTGCTTGCCTTTTGAACGCGCGCCGGTGAAGGCGCCAGCTTCATAGCCGAACAACTCGCTCTCGATCAGTGTTTCAGGGATGGCCGCGCAGTTGACGGGAACAAACTCTCCGCGCCGGCTGGCCTGATGAATGGCCTTGGCGAGACGTTCCTTGCCGCTGCCCGTCTCGCCCTGAATAAGCAGGCTGATCGGGGAGTCTGCAAGCTTGGCAATACGCTCCAGAAGTCCCAGGAAACCGGCATCGCCTCCGGTGAGCTCGGCGAGGGGTCTTGGCAGGCGTTTGGTTGGTGAAGCCACGGCGATTCTGCTGCTCTTCTGCCTCGGCGCGTGCACATTGAGGAACAGGGTCTGACCACTCCGGCTGAGCCGGATCGCCGTACCGCCAATGGGCGAGGGACGAAGGAACTCACCCAATTGCGAAAGTTTGCAGTCGAATACGTCCTCAAAGGAATATTGCTTGAGATTGGCGTCGTTGGAAAGGCGCAATTCCTGACGTAGCAGATGCGCGCCCTTATTATTGAATGCGTTGAAACGTCCATCGCGATCCAAGGAGAAAACGAATTCCGGATCCACGCAAAGGAATTCCGGAGAGCGCGAGAGACGGAGCATCCAATTGTGCGCGTAGAAGTTGAAAAGTGATGCGTTCTCGATGCGGTGCGCATAGCCGCTGACCAGCGCCAGCGCGAGGTGCTGGCTGGCCTTTTGTTCAGGCGAGCGCAGGGCGGAGATGTCAAGCACCGCTGCGAGCTTGCCATCGGGATCAAAAATGGGCGCGGCGGTGCAGGTCAGATCGATGTGGTTGGAGCTGAAGTGATCGCGCTGATGGACGATCAAGCCGCTTCCCGTCGCAATGCAGGTTCCAACACCGTTCGTGCCTGCGTGCTCCTCGCTCCAGAGAGCGCCGAGATAAAGCCCCGCGTTGCGCAACTGATCGCCATATGTGGGGTCGCCGATGAAATCGATCGTGACGCCATTGGCGTCCGTGAGCAGCAGCACGTAGCCGAGACCGGCGACTTCCTTGTAGAGAGCTTCAAGTCCGAAGCGTGCGGTGCGCAGGAAGCCCTCCATCCGCGAGCGGTGCTCTCGGATCTGTTCTTCGGTGTGTACGTAGACGTTGGGCGAATAAGCTGGATCGAGCCCATGGTGCGTGACGCACCTGTGCCAGGACTCGCGGATGATCGAGTCGATATCAGGGTTTTCCCCTTCGGCAACTTTCAGGACATCGGCGATATGCGTCGTCCGGCTGTCTTTCATTGTGCTTCTCGCGGGGCCCGGCATCATATCTGGCGGGGGTACCCATTCTAGGTGCTCAGCTTGGCTTTCTCAAGTAACGCGCTGGCCATCTGCAGCACGCTTGAGAGATATCTCTTAACTATGCCGGCGGTCAGAACTCAGCGCGACCACCCCAGCCAGACATGGACGCCGTCAGGCATGGATCGCGCGATTCTTGGCGGCCAGTATGCTCTCGTAGACCGCTTCTGACACCGTTGGGTGCGGGAAGACGATATGAGTGACCTCATCGAACGTCAGCCCTGCTTTGATCGCGGTGGCGACGATGCCGATCAGTTCAGAAACCTCTGTTCCCGCCATCTGTGCGCCCAGCAGTTTGCCTGTTTGGGCATCGAATACGGTTTTTATCAGTCCGTCGGGCTCGCCGTAGGCCAGCGCCTTTCCGTTGCCGCGCATCGGAAATTTACCAACCAACACGTCGTAACCACCGTCACGCGCCCGCTGCTCATCGAGTCCGATGCTAGCGACATGAGGATGGCAGAACGTGCACGCCGGGATGAGCGATGTCTCAGCGGCGCGAGCCGACGGCGCTGCGATCGCCTCGGCGCAGGCAATTCCTTGATGCTCAGCCTTATGTGCCAGCATCGGCGGCCCGGCAACATCGCCGATCGCGTACAGCCCGGCCACGTTCGTTCGTCCCGCGGCGCCGGTCTTAATCCAGCCCCGCTCCATCTCAACCCCGAGGGATTCCAGACCCAGACCTTCCGTATTGGCCACGACACCGACGGCGGAGATCACGCGCTCGGCGGTATGAGTGGCGGTCTGACCGTCGGAGGTGCGAATGACGAGGGTCATGGCATCGCCGTCGCGGGTTGAGGATTCGACCGTCGCGCCCGTGAGAATCTTCATGCCCTGCTTCTGGAACTGACGGCGCACGAACTGGGAGATCTCCGGATCTTCTGACGGGAGAATTCTATCTTCCATTTCGACGAGCAGAACGTCGGAGCCGGCGTCACGGTAGAAGCTTGCAAACTCCGATCCGATCGCGCCCGAGCCCACGACGATGAGAGAGCGCGGGCGGCGATCCGGCATCAGGGCCCGGAAATAGGTCCACACGAGTTTCTCGTCGGGGATCAGTTGGGGCAGCACGCGCGGGCGGGCTCCGGTGGCAAGGATGACGTTGCGCGCGGTATATGTGCCAGGCCCCAGACGCCCTGCGGGAGCGGCATGCTGCGGCAGATTGAGAAACGGTTCGTAGGACGTCACGCTGATGGCGAAGCCTTCGCCATCAGCCGGAGCGAGGGAGGCCTCGCCCCAGATTACGCTCACGCTGTTTTTGGCAAGAAGCTGCGTGACGCCGGTGTTGAGCTGCTTGGAAACCTGGCGCGAGCGCGCCACCGCCTGATCCAAATCGAGCGAGTGATCGCCCGCAGACATCAGGCCATAATCCTTGCCGGCGCGCGCAAGGCGCAGCATTTCGGCGGATCTCAGTAGTGATTTGGAGGGGATGCATCCCCAGTTCAGGCAGATCCCGCCCAGATGTTCCCGTTCGACGACCGCGGCCTTGAGGCCCAGCTGAGCGGCCCTGATGGCGGCGACATATCCCCCGGGTCCTGCTCCGATAACTACGACGTCGAAATTGGTCATCACGCCTTCTTCGGACTGCCGCCGGAATAAAATTAGGGCGGCCCGCGCCATCGATTGGGAGAAGGAATTGCGGGGCCGCCCCAGATACTCCCTCCGGGCACGCAACAGCCCGGAGGGTTCGTCGAGTTTCTTTGGTATTAG
>CAZZPH010000345.1:1802-3344 GCA_964655725.1 uncultured Hyphomicrobium sp. | reverse complement strand
TGACAAAGACGTTAAAGACGCCTGACAGCCGACACATCTCGGGGTTGTTAGTTGCGGCGCGAAGGCAGATCCTGCCAAAGGCTTTCCGTAACGGCAATTTGCCGTGCAGCAAGAGGCTCAACTCCCTTTGGGGTCTGCGTGCAGCCGGTGTACTTCTTCTGCCTTAGGTTGATCAGCGCCCTAAGCTATTCACCATCCAGCCGATAGCCGTAGTTCCGGATCGTCACGATCATTGCGCCGGCGGGCCCCAGTTTGCGCCTGATCCGGCTGATGGTAACATCCACGACATTGGTGAGGGGATCGCTGTCGAGGCCCCAGACCGAATTCAGCAAGCGCTCGCGTGCAAGGACCTTGCCCTTGTTGCGCATCAGCATGACGAGGACATCGCGTTCCTTGGTGGTCAGGTCCACGTTGCGGTTGTCCAGCTTGATCTGCATCGACGCCGGGTCGTAGGCAAGCGGGCCCACGACAATCGCGTCGTTCTTGTCGGGCGCGCTGTGCCCCTTTCGCCGTCGATGCAGGGCCTCGATCCTGGCCACGAGTTCATCGAATTCAAAGGGCTTGGGAAGGTAGTCATCCGCACCCGAGCGCAGCCCGCCCACCCGATCTTCGGTCGAGGCCATGGCGCTGAGCATCAGGATCGGCACGTCGTTCCGACGCGCGCGCAACTGGCGGCACATCTCGTCGCCGGACATCTGCGGCAACATCACATCCAGAAGCACGACATCATAGGCAGCGGAGGCCAACATCTCGAGCCCGTCCTCGGCGGAACTGGCGTGGTCGATGGTCCACCCCTCAGCGCGCAAGCCACGGCGCACGAAATCGGCAACCCTGGCTTCATCCTCGACCAGCAGTATCTGCAATAGGCACCCCCCCGGCTGTCCCGCATTATGATCGTTTCCGATCAGTGACGCGAGAGTAACGTTGGGGAACGGAGCTTATTCCGTTCGTGGCAGAGAATTCTTGGAAGGCGCAACTGAACTCTGTCCCGATGGCGCACGGGGACCTGCTCGAGGAGCCGACCCGCAGGATTTCAGGCCACACTCTTGCCGACTATTCGTGCGCGGCTTTGCTCGCCATGGTTGGCAGAGGTTCCCAGCCCGACCGGAAAGTCCAGACGGACGATCAGACCGCCCCCTTCGCGCTCCAACAGCGCGGCAGTGCCGCCGTGGGCCTGCATGATCGACCGCACGATTGGCAAGCCCAACCCGGTTCCATCAACACCCGCACCATGGGCCCCCGAACCGCGAAAGAAGCGCTCGAACGCCATCGCACGCTCTTTCTCGCTCATGCCGGGACCGTCATCTTCGATCATTATGGTAAAGCCCTGATCGGTCTGTTCGACCCGGGCCAAGACCTGTTTCCCCCCGTAGCGCAACGCATTGTTCATGGCTGCCAGCAGGCATTGGCGCAGGCGCAAGGCATCGACCTCGCAAACGGCGGGCGTCGCGTTCTGTATGACCGCGATCTCCGCGCTCACCATGGATGCCGCATCGGCTACCGCCAGGTTGAGATCGACGCTGCGCCGTTCGATGCGGAGTT
>CAZZPH010000345.1:0-1702 GCA_964655725.1 uncultured Hyphomicrobium sp. | reverse complement strand
CCAAGGTCTCCCGAAGCTCGGCCGTGCGGTCGAGAACCTTTTTCTCAAGCGCGCGCGCCTGAGTTGTCAGCTCCCGCTCGCGCGCATCGATTTCCGCGGCCATGGCGGTCATCGTTGCGGCAAGGTCGCGCAATTCGGCCGCGCCCTCGACCTTTAGTGCGCGGCTGTAATCGCCCTGGCGATAGGCATTGGCACCTGCCAGAAGTCCTGCAAGCGGCCGCGCAGTCGAGCGGCGGAAGAAGACCAAGATCAGAACGGTCAGCACCGCCATGAGGGTCATGATGGCCCATGCAGACGCACTCAGATTTGCGCGCAAGGCGGCGGCAGCCTGCATGTTCTCCTCCACCTCCTCACGTTCCCCGGCCAGCGCTTCGGCGATGAGGTCAAAAAGTTCCTGATCGATGGACCGGTTCAGCAAGTTCGCCAGCCGAGCCACCCGCGCGGGATCGTCCTCGGGTGGTTCTGCCAGAAACTCGCGATAGCTGGCCCGGATTTCCTCGATCTTTCGTTCGATCAGGGCGAGGAAGGCCAATTCCTCGAATTCTTCTTCGTGATCGAGTTCGACTTCGCGGGCGATGATCTCCCGTAGCACTTCGATGTTGCCGTCGATGTCGGCATCGATCATCGCCGTCAGGTCGTCGCCATCACCGACCAGCAGACGATCAGCCTTTTCCTTGAACAGGCGGTTGACGTTCGACTGCAACGCCAAGTGTTCCGCGTAGGATTCATTCGCAAGGGCAATCCGGGCATCGTTATGACGGGTGGCCTCGATGCCCCAGACGGTCAGGCCCGCGCCGACTAATGTGCAGACCAGCAACAGTAGGGCAAACGTCGTCAGAAGTGAAGAAAGGCGCAGTGGCCAAACCTTGCGAAGCAGTGAGCTAATCCCGCTGGTACGCATCAATAGCCCTTCTCGACGCCGATCAAGCGCCTCGGCCGTGACATGGTTGGTCATTCACGCCCTCGCACTTCATCGTTTGGTCCGCAAAAGCGCAAGTCGTCTGCCGCAGTGTCAGCCGGCAAGAGAACCCCTACACGGCCAAACTCCACCATCGCGAGCTGGGTAAAGCCGCGCGAGCCGATGTCCACGGCCGCCCGGCATCGATCTGGCATGAGAGCAGAGGGCTTCTTCATTTGGTGCTTTGGCAGACGTACGCGCTTTTCTGTGGCGGGCGGTCAAGGCACGCCGCGCAGACTTTGTTGTGCATTTATGGATGCGGATGGGTGGCGTTGAACTTGCACAAACATTACGGGGTTATGACGATAGGATGAAAGCTGCCATGTGCTGATGGACATGGGCAGAGAGGCGACGGTCTTGGCAACCCCTGATCCGAACACCCGGTCCGGGGCAGTTCTGCTCCGCTCATCCCGGGCCGCCGTCAGCCTTTTGGCGGGGGGAAAGAGCCCGGGCGTGTGCGGGGCGGGTGTCAGGTGGATGGTGGCTCCGGCAATGGCTCCGGTTCTATGCGGTGGTGCGAGACAAGCCGGCGCTGTCCACCTTCCGGCTTTTCCGAGCATAGGCTGGTTCGGCTGTCATAGAGCCACCGCGCCGAAGTACCGGTGGGGTCCAGGGGAGGCGCCGCCTCCCCTGGCGGCTTCTCTTCTACACCCTAGCCGAGGTCCATTTGCCGCCGTGGTGGCTGGAGTCGACGACGGCTTCGATGAATTTTACGCCTTTGAGGCCGTCGGTGACGGTGGGGAG
>CAZZPH010000344.1:0-3348 GCA_964655725.1 uncultured Hyphomicrobium sp. | reverse complement strand
AGCAGGTCCATCAGGTAGCGCGTCTCGCGAGCGAGAGGGGCCGAGACGACGGCGAGTGCTTGAAGTCCGACATAACCCAGAGTGATGAGGCCCAGCAAAAGGGCGGTGTTGAACGCCGCTTCAGGCGTCGCAAGATCGGGCTGGTAACCGCCCCAGATGGCAAACCAGATCAGTCCGGCAAACAGCACAGATGTCCCCTCGCGAACGAGGAATCCCACAACACTGCCGCGCTCGGTGGCCTGATTGAGGGTCATGTGCCGGTCTCCTGGCCCAGCCATGCGCGAGCGGGCCGGGGACTTATCCGTTTTGTTCAGAGTGTGGGTCGTGATGGCCGGCAATGCAAGGGTTCGTGGCCCCGCGGGGTTCAAGTCGCGTGAGGCTTGGACGGAATAAAACCGGCTCAATTGCGCGTGAGCCGATGTGAACCCGGTGCGCCTTGAGGCCAGCCATTCGCGCTACAAAGTTACATCATGCGAGCGGCTCGGATATCCACTCGCTGATGTTGGACCAGAAGAAACCAGAAGAGAGGAGACCCATTCCGTGTTGAAGTCCCCCCTTGCATCAAGTGCAGCGATTGCGGTTCTTGCTCTGGCACTTTCGCTTCCTGGGACCGCCAAGGCGGAGGAAAGCGTCGAGAAGTGCAACGCTCTTGCTGCGAAGCTCGAGACCAAGGTGAGCGACCAGAAGCTCACCGGCACAAGTCTGGAGAAGGCCAATGCCTTTCTGGGCAAGATGAAGACGCACTGCGAGGCCCAACAATATGTCGAGGCTGGAGCGGCAGGTCTCGATGTGCTGATCGAGATTGATCAGGCCACCAGCAGCTGACGCGTGTGACACCCCTCACGCCGCGTCCGCAAAGGCCAGCGGACCCTCACGGTGCGCTGGCCGTTCCCCGGCCGCCGCGGGCGCGATGTCGTTATTCGCCGAAGATCTGGCGCTGGCCGAGGTTGCGGAACAGCTGCTTCAAGATGCCGTCCTCGTTGCCGCCGGGCGCGGGCGTGGTGCGGGAGATGAAGTCGAACACCTTGCCGTCCTTGATGCCATAATTCGCCACGCGGTCGACGGTGCCGGTGGGATTGAAGTAGACGGCCACGACTTTGCGGTCGACTTCCTTGGGCGTCAGAAAGGCGGTCTGCGAGGTGGTGCTCGAGATGTAGTAATAGGCCTGCCCTGAGCCGGTCGTGGTTGTGGATGTCGGTGTGCCGAGGGCCAGCGTCACCTGCTCCTGCGCCATTCCGGGCTGGATCTGCTGGATGTCGGTGTCTCTGAAAAGCTGGCCATGCTTGGTAATCTGCTCCGCGCAGCCACCCATCAGGACGATTGCCCCCACCGCGACGGCCAGAACCGAACACCTGAAACGCCCGTCGGTTGGCACGTCCGGCGCTGCGCAGCCCGCCACAGGGGCGCTCGCAGAGGTCTTGCGCGGCAATTTCGCTCGGAGCATTCGTCTCACGGTGTCCCTAGAATCACTCAAGTCCGGCCGGCGTGCCAAGCCCATAGCCTCGCAGGGCAGGGCTGGCAATGCGCACCGGCGTCTCTACCCACGCAAAACCGGCCATAAAACCATCGCACCCGCCCGCGGGCTGGCCCATGAACGAGACCCTGATTGGACCCCCCATGCTCAACTGGTTGTCGAGCCGTTCCGCCCATCGCCGCAGATCAGGAAACCTTTATGGCGCGGTCGTGACCGCCGCGCGCGCGCCCACCCTCTACAGGGCCTTTGGTCTCGCCGACACCCCGGAAGGCCGCTACGAGGCCATCGTCGTTCATCTGTTTCTGCTCCTGGAGCGCATGCGCACCGATACGCCGCAGGTGCCGCCCGACGTTCAGCCCGAACTTAAGCCCGAACTTAAGGTAGTGAGTCGCGAGGTCCTGGAGGCCTTCGTGGACGACATTCACGACAACTTCCGCGAAATGGGCGTGGGCGACCTTGCCGTCCCGCGCAAGGTCAAGAAGGCGGCCGCCGCCTTCTACGACCGGGCGGCCGACTACCGCGCCGCCCGTGACAAGGACGGGTCGGATGGATTTGCGGAGGTCTTGAGGAGGCATCTGCCCGCCGCTCCCGGACAGGTGCTGGACGCGGCTGCGATCATGCGGCATCTGGAGCACGTTGCTCGCGTTCTCGAGGCCACGCCGGATGCGGACCTGATGGCCGGTCGCGTGACCCTGCCGGAGCCTGCCGTTTCATTCTGAGTTCGACTGCGAGGCCCGAATGACAAGCGTGAGCACCTCCCTCGACTGGACGCACGACACGGTGGCTGTCGGCGAGCGCACCGCGCGGCACGAGCGCATCGCGTCGGCCGAGGACTGCGAGCGTGTCGCGGCCGCGCTGGGCATTCTGGCGTGTGAGGATATCCGTGCTGCCTATGAGATCGGCCGGCGCGGCGAGGGCGTCTACCGGCTCAAGGGCAAGGTCGAGGCGCGCGTGACGCAGGCGTGTGTGGTGACGCTGGAGCCTGTCACAACCGCGATTGCTGAAACGTTCGATGTGGAGTTCCGCCGCGATATCGAACCGCAGAGCGAGGGCGAGCAGGAGATCCTGTCGGCAGCCGAGATCGAGCCGGTCGTGGCTGAGCGCATCGACGCGGGCCGCATCGTTTATGAAACCATCGCCGCCGCGCTTGATCCCTATCCCCGCAAGGACGGGGCAGAGTTCGACTGGAGCGATCCGAAATCCAAGGACGGCTCGGCCCATCCCTTCGCGGCGCTGCGTGCCCTCAAAGACCGCGAGAGCTGATCAGAGTTCCGCTGCGCGCGCATCGCTCTCGTCCCTCACTCCATGCTCTGATCTCGCATGAGGCGAGGGGATGGCCCCGCCAGCGCCTCCCCTCTGGTGTCATCCTCGGAGGTCCATGCGGAGCATGGCAAATGAGGTGCAGCTCGAGGACCCAAGGTTCAGCGGGGCCGAAAGTGAGGGGGTGTGCGTTGGGGGTTCGGCGCTGCAATTCGCGGTCAACGTCCTCCGGCCGATGGGTCCTCGGCATAAAGCCGAGGATGACAGCGGTGGGGTGGCACACGCGAGGAGAGGTCCTGCCGGAGGTGGGTGGACGAGCGTGCTGCGGAGGCGGGTGGACGAGCGTGCTGCGGAGGCAGGCACCGCGGGGCCATGGCGCTCCGTGGGATCCGGCACTTGGAGGCCGGCTGCGGGCCACGATGTTCGCGGCTGACCCGTGACGTCCAGGGCCAGTGCCCCGCTTCGGCGGCGTTCCACGTTGCTTTGAAGATATGCCACCGGCGTGTCCTTTCGCCATCGCTCGTGACGGGGAGATGCGGCGTATCGCTCTGTTCCCTCTCTCCATGCTCTGATCTCGCATGAGGCGAGGGGATGGCCCCGCCAGCGCCTCCCCT
>CAZZPH010000343.1:1840-3364 GCA_964655725.1 uncultured Hyphomicrobium sp. | reverse complement strand
CAGGTCGGGCTTGGAGACGATCTCCATCAGCGCCACACCGGAACGATTAAGGTCCACATAAGAGTAGTCGGGATGCTGATCGTGGATGGACTTGCCCGCATCCTGTTCCAGATGGAGCCGCTCGATGCCGACTACCTTGGGCAGGCCGTCAACGTCGATTTCGATCACACCCTCACCGACGATCGGCTGCTTGTACTGAGAGATCTGATAGCCCTGCGGGAGATCGGGGTAGAAGTAGTTCTTGCGATCAAAGACGCTTTTCAGATTGATCTGTGCTTTCAGGCCGAGACCGGTGCGCACAGCCTGGGCAATGCACTCCTGGTTGATGACCGGCAGCATGCCGGGCATGGCTGCATCGACAAGTGAGACATGGGAGTTAGGCTGGCCCCCGAACCCCGTTGACGAGGCTGAGAACAGCTTGGAACGCGAGGCGACTTGGGCATGCACCTCCATCCCGATGACGACTTCCCAATCTCCAGTCCCGCCACGAATCAGGTTCTTCTGCTGCGTGGCGGTTGGGGTCTTGTCCTGCATGGATCCTGTCCTGTCGTGACTGAGGGTGTCTGGGTAGCCCAGCAGCCAAGTGGAGGCAACTCCCGCCCCCATGGCCGTGGCGAAGCAACCCGCAATTCGACCTCAGGGCGACGGCGGCGAGAGGCGGCGCGCTGCGATAAGGAGCATGGGGAACACGGCCGCCCACACGATCGCAAGAACACCGAGAGACCACGACAGTGGCTCTCCCAGCCCGATGGCGCCAAGCCGTGACCCAGCATAATACGACAACGGTCCGCCCACCGCCGCCAGTACCGCCCCCAGCGCGAGGCGCCGTTGGAAACCCGCCAGACTGACGCTGAGAAGCGTTCCGAACGCCAACCATAACGATACCAGCCAGACCGGGGGTGCTGCCACGCCTGCCTGCAGGGCGGGCCCCGCCCCGCCGGAGGTGGGGTCTGAAACGGTCACGCCGAGCACCGTCACCCCGAGCCCAACCAACACGGTCTCGACGACGAGGCCCACCGCGGCGCTGATGGCGAGAAGTTGCCCCTGTGCGCGCCTCTCAGATGACGCGGTCAGGGCAATATGGACCGCAGCGACAATAAGGCAGACCCCCACCGCAACCACGCTCTGCCCGCCGGCAGCAGCCAGCGCCGCAACGGTCCAAGCGGCATAAAAAAGACCAATATTGAGAGCTATCCGCATGCGTGCTCCGTTTGACCCGGCCCGTACCGGGGCCGATGGCAATTCCAGGGCTCAACGATCTTACGCTTTGGCGAACCGGCCGGATGCCTTTCGGTTGACCTTGCCCCCGACCAGTGGTGTTAAGTTCGCCCCATGATCGAGACGTCCGCCCGCGCTCAGCCGATGAGCCTGCCGAATGTGCTGACCTATGCACGTATCGCAGCCGTTCCGGCGCTTGCCGCCTGCTTTTTCTTCATGACCGGCGACACCGCACGTTGGTGGGCCTTCGGGCTTTTCACGGCCGCGGCGATTACGGACTGGCTGGACGGCTACGTCGCGCGGGCC
>CAZZPH010000343.1:0-1830 GCA_964655725.1 uncultured Hyphomicrobium sp. | reverse complement strand
CGTCGGAGCCGCACTGTTGATCCTGGTTCATGACAGAACGATCGATGGCATCAACATCTGGGCTGCGCTGATCATACTGTGCCGCGAAATTCTGGTGTCCGGTCTCAGAGAATTCCTGGCCGAGCTCAACGTCAAAGTGCACGTCACACAGCTTGCAAAATGGAAGACCTCGCTTCAGATGATTGCGCTAGCGGTACTGCTGGCGGGGCCAGCGGGGGATCGGATCCTGCCCGGCATCAGCACGGCCGGCCTCATCCTGTTGTGGATTGCTGCAACGCTCACGCTTTGGACAGGCTATGACTATCTCAAAGCAGGCGTGCGTCACGCCATGGAGCGATAGACGACAGATGCCGGACACACCCGATACGACTGTCACGCTGCGATATTTCGCGTGGGTTCGCGAGAAGACGGGCGTTGCTGAGGAAAGCATCGTCCTGCCCGCGGACATCAGCACCGTTGGCGAGTTACTCCAATGGTTGAGTTCGCGCGGCCCGCAGTTCGAAGACGCGTTCAGCCGCGGTCACGTCATCCGCGCCGCGCTCGACAGGGTGCACGTGAAACCGGATGCGAAAATAGGTATGGCGCGTGAAATCGCGTTCTTTCCACCGGTCACCGGCGGCTGAGATCTGACCAAGTCACGGAGATTGCACATGGCCGTGCGGGTTCAGGCCGAGGACTTCGACGTCGGGAAGGAAGCCGCGGCTCTGGCGCGCTCAGATACCAGTATTGGGGCTGTCGTGACATTCACCGGCCTCGTGCGCGGCTCCTCAGACGGCCGCGAACTCGCCTCAATGACGCTCGAGCATTTTCCCGGCATGACCGAGGACGAGTTGAGCCGCGTGGACGCCGAAGCCCACGCTCGCTGGCCGCTTGCCGCCAGTCTGATCGTCCACCGGGTCGGCACGCTGGCGCCGGGTGACAACATCGTTCTCGTCATCACCGCCTCGCCTCATCGCCAGGCCGCTTTCGAGGCCGCAGAGTTCCTCATGGACTATCTCAAAACCCGCGCGCCCTTCTGGAAGAAGGAAAGTTTCGCCGACGGCAGGTCCTCGTGGGTCGAGGCACGCGACAGCGACGAGGATCTGGCCCGCCGCTGGTCGCGCGAGGATGGCGGGCGTGGGGATGCAGACGGCCGCTGATTGAGGCCGTTAGGACCCTATTAACCTTTAGGCTTCCATAACAAAGCCCGACAGTCACCCGGAAAGCGCCATCATCGCCGGGCACGCTGCAGACTTTCCCGCCAGTTGGGCCGTATTGCGTAGACGGGGGTCAAGACGGATGGTTCTAGGGATAGCGCGACTCTCCGCCGCGATCCGCACATCGTGGCCGGTTTCGTGTACCGCTCTTGCGAGCTTGATCCTCGCAGGGACGATGCTCGGCATGTCCGGTTTCACATCGCCTGCCGGAGCGAATGGGTCCGATGGAGCACATCTGGCCGCCGCGGGCATCGCAGCGGCCATGGCCGGCATTGACGGCTCTGATCCGGCCGATATGCGTCCCGATCCAGTGCCAAACTCCGCACTCCAGGGTGATACGACGCGAACCCGCTTCCTCATCGGCATCGATAAATCGGTCGCTTTCACCGTGATGTCGCTCAGCAATCCGAACCGCGTGGTCGTCGAGTTGCCCAACGTTGCAGTGCGTCTGCCATCCCTGCCCGGAGATGGACCCGTCGGACTTGTGAGTTCGTTCCGCGGGGGCCTCGCGGGGCCAGAAACTCTGCGCTACATCATCGACGTCACCCAGCCAGTGGTGGTCGAAAGCGCGCGCATCGAGGAGGTTCAAGGCGGACCTGGGCACCACCTCTCCCTGGAGATCGTCCCGGTTGCG
>CAZZPH010000342.1:0-3405 GCA_964655725.1 uncultured Hyphomicrobium sp. | reverse complement strand
AAGCACGTCAAGGGCTCGGAGGCGCACAAGGCCTCCGTCACGGGCGACACCGTGGGCGATCCCTACAAGGATACGGCCGGCCCCGCGGTGAACCCGCTGATTAAGATCACCAACATCGTGGCCCTTCTGATGCTGGCGGTTCTCGCCCACTTCTGATCGGCCGCAGACGAACAGCCCTGAACAACAGGACTGCAAAGGCCCCGGGGCGACCCGGGGCCTTTGTCATGTCCGGCCGGGCAAGTGTCAGGAGGCGCGCGGCCCGGCATACGAGTTGGGGTCCAGATTGGGGATGAGTTCGCCGGGATCCTTCGCGCGGCGCAAACTGCCCTGGACAACGGATCCCTCCGCGACCGTCAACATCTGATGGACGATCTCTGCATCGACCTCGGCGGTGGGATGAACGATCACCGTGGCAGCACGGATCGCACCCTTGACGCCGCCATGAACCTCGATCCGCTCTGCTGCGACCGTTCCGATGACCGAACCTTCGGCACTGATGGTGACCTGCGAGCCGTGAACATCTCCCCGCACATCGCCATCGATCTGCAATTGGTTCTTAGAGATGATGGCGATGTTCTGTCCGAGGATCGTGAGGTCGGTTCCGATGACGCTGGTGCCCGTGGGGGGCGCCGGGCGAAACGGCGAGGTGGAGGACCCACCGGGTGCGGCCCGCCCTCCCATGTCCATCACGTTGGCGTGCGGGTGGGGAAGTGGAACAGCGGTCATGTCATTTTACTCCACACAAGACCAAGCTCGCGCGACGGTCCGTCCGCCGCTGCGCTGAGCGCGAGCCACGCCGGTCCTCCATGCGCTTTATGGAAACGATGGAACAAGGGTCTCTATTCCACTCCATGAGGCCACGGCATTGCGTCGTGTCGCCAACTTCAGGATCGGCGGACTGCGCAACCGGCCCAATCTCATGCTATACCATCGGCGTCTTCGCGGCCCGCGGCCGTGCAACGATCCTGTGACAAGAAACACGGCGCAATGCCGAGGGAGATAGCGATGGAAGACCTGGCTCGAACCGTACTCATGACTGCCGCTGTTCCAGGGCTAATCGTCGGATTGCTCGCCAGCATCCGCAGCGGAATTCTCATGACGCTTCTCGGCACCATCGTCGGAGCGGTGGGTGGTCTGGGAGGCGGCATCGGTTTGCCCGGTCTTCTGGGTGTTCTGAACGTGGACGTTCCCAATGGTCCACTCCTCGTCATCGGCGGTTCGATCCTCGGCGCCTTGATCCTTCTGCTGCTCACGGGCGGTATGCGCCGCGCGGCGTGAGGCCTTCGCGCCGCGGGTCATTTCTGGTCGGCTACCGGGTCCAGATGGCATGGCTCTGATGCCGGCATCCCGGCCCGGGGTCTAAGACCAACTCACCCTGTCGATACCGGCGTGGCGATGGACGCAGCACGGCCGCCGCGTCTCAATCCTGCCTGAGTATTGGTCTGACATCTGCCAGAAGTTCAGGCGCTCCGGCTGTGGTCTGCCTCCGCTATTCGGCGTAGACTGCGATCGAGCGCGGGAGATGCGGACACGATCTGTTCGATCACATGGGACATCGGCCATGCCGCAAGGCCAAGATCCGAAGGCATCACATCGTCGACAACCCGCGGGCAATCGCCCGGCGCGGGAGGATGCCCGCGTCGAGCCCCCGCGGCGCATCCCGAAGCTTCTGCGCTTCCTCGGGATTCATCTGGCGCTTGGCGCTGCGATCGGGATGATCGTCGCATCGGGCATGGTCATGATCAATCTGGCGGGCATGAAGGATCTGCTGGTCGAGACGAGTGAGCCCTACGTCCCGATGTTCATGCTCTATGCCTTCAACATGCTGACCTTCGGCAGCGTCAGCATGGGCATTGGCGTGATGACCCTGCCATTCGACGAAACCGCAGAGGCCGACAAGAAACCCTACCAGGAAGACCCCCCGCTCTCCTGAGCGGAACTGGGGTCAGACCCCCGAACGGGGGTCTGACCCCGTTTCTGAGTGAACGGGGTCAGGCACCGGGCCGGGCAATCCTGATTTGATCGCGAATGTCGCGGCCGGGTGCCTGATCCTTGATCGAAGCAACTTGCCGGGCATGCCGGCAGCGGCCGGCGCAGAGGATCAGGCGAATGCGAAGGTGAGTTGGACCGGCGCCTTGCCAGCGCGCCGCGTCGACTTTTTGCGAACCGGTGGCACATCCGGCTCGTTGCGCTTGAGGCCGGCGGTCGCAACCCACCGTGTGATATCGAAACCAAGGTCCGTCAGGATGCGCTCCGTCACCTGTGCGGCATGGTCGTGATCGGCCGCAGACCACGCCTTGCGGCCAGCCTTGCGCATGCGGCGGTTCGCGGCGTCCTCGCCCGCGCTCCGCGCCAATCGCACCGCGTCCTTGTATGATTTGACCCGCACGAGTCATTCCTCCGAATGCACGCAGTTTGTACTCCTTGCGTTCTCGCCGTCAAGCGGCGATGGTGGGGTCTACAGCTCAGCAGCAGCGGCGGGGACAATTGGCTTTATCGGATCAAGATGCCAAACTGCTAGAAGAGTTCTTTAACGGCTGTTCTTCGATGAAGGGCGGCTACGGGCATTGCGCGTTCAGCTACGTTGCTGCTAAGGCGGGCGACGAACGCGTTCTCCTCCACGGGCGCCTCCGGCTCGGCATCTTGCCCTTGGACGCTGACGGGCCGATGGCCTTCGAATCGCAATCGATTTGCGCCGGTCGTCTAAGCTTGATGGGCGGCTACGAGGAAGTGAAGCAGTGCGTCGACAAGCTGATCGAGGGGTCGCTTGAGACCACCCACGGCAAGCTGAAGCTTCACCCTAACGACGGTGGGCGTCATAGTGCCAATTTTACGCCATTTCACGACGAGGGCCTCAGATCGCAGAATCGTCTGAGCGTACTTTCGATCTCTGGTGCGAGACCGGATCCCTTCATGCGTCAGCCGGATCTCGACTGGGAACTCAAGGCAGCCGCTACTCCTTATGATTCAGTGACCGACCTGCTCCTTGAATTTGGCCTCGGGGCTCACCGAACCGATACCACGCGTCTGGAGGTGATCGCGGACACGGTAGCTTTTATCCATGCTTCGTCGAAGGTTGAAGGGGCAAAAGCTACGGTTGTTATACGAGCTGCGAAAGGTCTCGACACCAATTCTGTCACACTTGGCTATCGGCTTCTCGACGGTCGCAAGGTAGCCCTGCGCGCTCGAGAGTTAGGCAGTAGTTTCAAGTGGGATGAAAGGGAGGGACTTCTTCATGGCGAACTGGTGCTAGACCTTTCCAAGGCACCTGTCCTGCACGCAATTGTGAGCTACGCGGGCATAGCCCAGCACCATTATTGGCTGAGTGACCTCACACGCCTGCCGAACGGGCAGAGAATGGCTTTCGAGGCATTTGACGGTCAGCTGGCCCTGATGAAGGAAGTC
>CAZZPH010000341.1:0-3412 GCA_964655725.1 uncultured Hyphomicrobium sp. | reverse complement strand
CTGCACACGACACCGCCACAATCGTAATCGATTGATCCAGACATACCTTTCGACGCATAAAGCGGGCGATCAGAAGGCGAATCTGGCGCCAATTAACCCGTGAAGGGCTCCCGTGATCCGGCTGTCTAACGTTGCACTGAATTATGACCGGGGTCCTGACGTCCTGAGCGACGTCAATATCGAGCTCAGACCCGGTTCTTTCCACTTTCTGCATGGTGCATCGGGCGCCGGCAAGACGTCGCTCCTGCGCCTTCTCTTCATGTCGACGCATCCCACGCGCGGCCGTATCGAGATGTTCGGCCAGGATGTCAGCCGCGTGGGCGCGGCCAAGCGCGCGCAACTGCGGCGCCGCATCGGTATCGTGTTCCAGGATTTCCGGCTGCTCGATCACCTCACCACGTGGGAGAACGTCGCGCTTCCCCTAAGGGTCGTCGGCAAACGGCTCGACGACTACAACGAGGATGTGACGGACCTGCTGCAGTGGGTCGGGCTCGGCGACCGGATGAATGCCTATCCTTCGGTGCTGTCCGGCGGCGAGAAACAACGTGCTGCGATCGCGCGCGCCGTAATCGGAAAGCCGGAACTGCTGCTTGCCGACGAACCCACGGGCAACGTCGACCCCCATATGGCGCGCCGGCTCTTGCGCCTCTTCATCGAGTTGAACCGCCTCGGCACATCGGTCATGATCGCCACCCATGATCATCAGCTGATGCGCCAGTTCAAGGCTCCCAGACTGGAACTGCATAACGGCCATGTCCGCATCATATGATCCATTCAGGGGACGTCCCCGGCCGGCCGGTCCTCACGAGGACGATGTTCCAGATTATGCTGATGATCCCTACACCGTTCCCTCGTCACATCCTGCCGCCTCGTATGGAGGCCGGGCAACAGCTCACCCGGCGCATTCCGAACTACGCGCCGACAGCCCCCAAATACAGCGGCCGGCTGATCCGTATGGCGGCGATACCGTCGAACCTACACTTCAGCCCCAGACCCGCCCCGATGCTCCGCCGCCCGGCCGCCGCCGCAAAGGCCGCTCCCCGTCGAATGCGCCGATCGTTCCTGCGGGTTCCGTCACGGGGCGCTCCCTTACTCTCGTGATCGCGATCATGTGCTTCCTGGCATGCCTCACGGCCGGGGCCGTTTACATGATCAATCAATCGGCCGATGCTTGGCTGAAGGATCTGGCCAGCGAAGTCACGGTTCAGATCGAACCCCGGGATGGCGTGACGACAGATCAGACGATCCGGGACGTCACCGCCTTCCTGGATGGAACCAATGGCATCCGTTCGACCCGAACCCTGGCAATCGAGGATTCTGCCAAGCTCCTGGAACCATGGCTTGGCAAGTCGGACGCCCTGGCGTCGCTCCCAGTGCCGCGGCTCATCGCGGTTGAAATCGACCGGACCGCGGGGCTCGACACGGAAGCGGTACGCCGTGAGCTGGCAGAGAAGTTTCAGGGGGTAACCCTCGACGATCATCGCCAATGGCAGCGGCAGATCCGCACCGTCACACGATCTCTGGCTTTGGGCGGCATAGCCATCCTGGTGCTGGTGGCGGCGGCCACGACGGCGATCATCGTTTCTGCAACCAAAAGCTCGATGGCTTCAAACCGCGAGATTGTCGAGGTGCTGCACTTCGTCGGCGCGACCGACAGGTTCATCGCGCGCGAGTTCGAAAAACACTTCCTGCGGCTGGGCATCAGGGCGGGCTTCGTGGGTGCGGCACTTGCCGGCCTCGTGTTCCTCAGCATGCCCGCCGCCATGGAACTGCTGGGCGGCGGGCCGATCATGATGGCCGAGTTGCACCGGCTAGTTGGTGTTGGCACACTCGACACCGCAGGATTCGTTCTGCTCGGCATCGTGGTTGTAATCATCGCGGCGCTCTGCATGCTGACGAGCCGCCTGGGCGTTTATCGAATCCTCAACGCCAATCGCTAATTGAGAAAATCGCCGGTTTGATCCAGAATATTGAATGAGCTCGGAGCATTCGGCTGTCACAAACGGAGCAGATTCCGCTGATCTAGTGTCACGGAGATGGATTGAACCGTGCGTTCGAGTGGCGCTGTGCGCCCGGACTGCAACCACCTGTCAGGACGCCCATTGATGAGGGGAGTGCGTCAGTTTCTGATCTTCGCGGTGGTGCCTGGCATCTGGCTTCTGGCACTGGGCTTTGTGATTTTCGCGGCTGTCGTGACGCGCGAACCGGCCTTCATCGATGAGCCCGCCGACGGCATTGTGGTGCTGACAGGCGGCCCCTTACGCATCAAGACGGGCGCCGAGCTTCTCGAGCGCGGTCTTGGAAAGCGTCTGCTCATATCCGGTGTGAATGTCCGGACGGGTCAAGCCGATGTGAAGCGGATATCTGGCCTGACAGCAAAGCAATTCCAATGTTGCGTCGATCTGGGATACGAGGCGCGCGATACCATCGGCAATGCGTTTGAAACCCGCAACTGGGCGGAATCGCGCAAGTACACTTCGCTCATCGTCGTCACCTCCAACGTCCACATGCCGCGTTCGCTGGCCGAATTTGCCCGCGCCTTACCCTCCACGAAGCTGATCCCCTACCCCGTAACGGCTGGCACCACGCCCGCCGAGACGTGGTGGCTGCACCCGCCGACGGCGCGTAATCTGATTGCGGAATACCTGAAATTCCTGCCATCTGCTGCCCGTCTGGCGGTTCAGCGCGTCATCTCACCGTTCGAGAGTGGCTCCTTCGCCGCGGTTGACAGCCAGCCTGCCCCCCGCACCTGAGCCATCACAACGGTGCGGGATCAGCGAAGGCCCATCGTCGAATTCACGGTGCATGATGTTGCGAAGCCTGCTCTATGCCGTCGCCTTCTACCTGTTGACGGCCATCATGCTGGTTGGCCTGTCGTGGCTGCTGCTGGCCCCGCGCGGTTGGGCCATGGCGGGCCTCAAACTGCACGCCCGCATCGCCACATGGCTGCTCGAGGCCATCGTCGGAACACGGATGGAAGTGCGTGGACGCGAGAACCTGCCCCCGGGCCCGGTTCTCGTTGTCTCCAAACATCAGTCGACGTGGGATACCTTCGCGCTCATTCCCCTGTTTGACGACCCGGCGATCATCCTGAAGGACGAGTTGAAGTGGATCCCGTTTTACGGATGGTTCTGCGTCAAGTTCGACCATATTCTGGTCAAGCGCGACAAGGCCGCCGCTGCCCTCAGATCGATGGTCCGCCAGGCGCAGCGGCGCATTTCACAGGGCCGCCAGGTTATTATTTTCCCGGAAGGTACGCGCATGTCTCCTGGTGCGCCAGCGGACTACAAACCTGGATATCTCGCCCTCTACGACGCGCTGAATGTCCCGTGCGTACCCCTCGCCCTCAACTCGGGGCTGTTCTGGCCACGGCGGAGCTGGCGGCGCTATCCCGGCACCATCGTCGTGGAGT
>CAZZPH010000340.1:0-3437 GCA_964655725.1 uncultured Hyphomicrobium sp. | reverse complement strand
TTTGCGCCGACTGGACAAAGCCCCGGGCGCGATCCGTGTAGCGTTCGAAATTCATCACTTATCCTTCTCGAGCGCGGCCACCCACCTCAACTGGCATGGAACAGCCGCCTGTCTGCAAAGTTTAGGTCACACGCGAGACGACCAGCCCTGACGGCACTGGTGCGGACCGCGCCATAGCGATATGGGAAGACGTACCCGGCGCGAAAAGGGGGGGGGCGGCTTCGGAGCCGCGATGACCTACCGTGAGAGCTGCCCGGCGCAGGAGCGTTGTATGGACGTGGCTCAGCGAATTGCCTCGATCTACCGTTATCCAGTCAAAGGGCTGTCGGCCGAGCCCATACCGGAAGCCGGTCTTGACGTCGGCGGGACCGTTCCCTTTGATCGGGCCTACGCCATCGAAATCGGACCGGGCCGCTTCGATCCCGCCTCGCCGCGCACGGTGCCCAAGGTCAACTTCCTGATGTTGATGCGCTACGAGGCGCTGGCGCTTCTCCAGACGGCCTTCGATGAAGCAACCGCGACACTCACAATCTCGCGCGACGGGCGTAAGGTCGTCGCGGCAACACTTTCAACCCCGACGGGGCGCGCCATCATCGCCCAGTTCTTCTCGGAGTTCCTGAAAGACAGCCTGCGCGGACCACCTAAGGTCGTTCACGCCGAGGGGCATGCTCACACCGATTTGGAAACTAAATGCCTGCACATCATCAGCCAGGCATCTATTGGCGAGTTGGAGCGCATAGCCGGCCATCGCGTCGATCCATTGCGCTTCCGGCCCAATCTGGTGCTGGAGGGTGCTCCCGCTTTGGCTGAGTTCGACTGGGTGGGCCGTCAGATCGCGATCGGTGACACATGCCTCGAAGTGTTCGAGCGCACCGAGCGGTGTGCTGCAACCAACGTCAATCCGACGACCGGACGGCGCGACCTGGATCTGCCCGCACTCCTGCAACGGCAGTGGGGACACCGGGATTTCGGGGTTTACGCCCGCGTGACGAAATCAGGCAAGATCCGATGCGGCGACGGCTTCACACTGGTCTGAACCGGCAGCAGATCAGTCGTGGCCAGAGTCTTCTGGAACAACCTGAATGGCAGCCGAAGGGGCCTCGACCAGTTCCTCCTGATCGTCCCGGCGCGGCCGGCGGACGGGCCGGCGCAGAAACGCGGGTTGCTCGTGGACATCCTGAGGCAGGCGCTCACCTGCGGGCCGCTCACGGCGGCGCGGGACCGGCACCTCGCTGCGCGCTTCAACCACTGGTGAAACCGGCTGACGGTCGCGATCCAACCTGTCACGGTCAGGCCTGTCGCGGTCTGGCCTGTCGCGGTCTGGCCGATCACGGTCTGGCCGATCACGGTCTGGCCGATCACGATCCGATCTATCGCGCTCCGGACGCTCGAACCGCTCCTGGCGATCGCGCCGGTCTGAAAAGCCACCGCGGCCTTCCTGGAAGCTGCGATCGCGCTGCGGGTTCTGATGCTGACGCTCCGCATGGGGGCGCTGCGGCCGGTCCTCGTAACGATTGAAACCCGCTTCCGGCACACGCGGCTGCTCGGCGCCACCGCTGCGACTCACGGCGACCTGATCGGCGCCCATGTCTTCGCCGTCCTCGCCGCCGTCCATGTCGCCACTGGGGACCTGATCAAAACGTCCACCATGACCGTTGACGCCCGGATTGCCTCCGTGTCCCGCCTCGCTGCCCTGACCCGACTGCTGGTCGCGGAATGTCATGATGATGCGATTATAGTGCTCGGCGTGCTGCAGATAGTTCTCTGCAAGAACGGGGTCGCCTGAGGAATGGGCATCGCGCGCCAATGAGAGATACTTCTCAGCGATGTGGGCCGGTGTCCCGCGCAATTTGACGTCCGGACCATTGCTTTCAAAGCTGCGCGTGAGGGGATTTTGTCCCTTGCGCTGGTTGTTCATGTTGTTATTGCGCCCGCGCCCTCTGCGGTTCTGCTGTCCCTGCCTCATGGGCTCCATTCTCAGCTTGTTGAAATTTGCGAGTTTACGACCCGACCTGCTCATGCTCTTCGCACGAGATCTCAGATTCCCCCAGCGCCCGCAGCCTCAGCTCGAGGACCGTTCAAGCGCATCGTTCCTGTTACTCCGGCACCGCGCAACACGCCCCAGATGAGGCGCCAGCGACTCCGATGGCACACCTGGTGCTAGACCAAACACGACAATCGCTTCGTACAATCGTCGAAGTCTCGTGTCGGATTTCGCTCGACGGTGACGGCGATCGGGGTCATGCCGACCGCTGGGAGCTTTCGAGGCTATTTCGCCCTGAGGCTCCAAATTCCTGTAACGCCGACCCGTAGCAGCATCATGAGATCTGCCCGGATAATTTCAGCGTCTTTATCACTCGCTAATTCGACATTAGCGCGACTAGACAACGATTCCAACAGTTTTTGATGCGGTCCTCAAGGTTGTGTCTGAACCGCCACACAGCGGCTATGCCCGGCCAGATCCTTTCGCTGAATTAACCGTTTGATCCGGGGCCCCAGCGCGTTGGTCAAGATCGAGGCAACGCCAGGGGCCTGCTCTGCCCCCACCTCCAGAACGATCCACCCCTCAGGCACGACGCTCAGGCTTGACGCGGCGATATCGCGGTAGACCTGCAATCCATCCGCCCCTCCATCCAGCGCAATGTGCGGATCAAAATCCCTGACCGGGATCGCTAACTCGGGGATTTGATTGGTCGGGATGTAGGGTGGATTGGAAATGAGGACGTCAAACGGTCCCTCGATACCATCGAGCCCCCGGCCAACACGGAAAATGGCGCGATCAGCGACGCCGAGCGCATGCGCATTTTCCTGTGCGACCTGAAGAGCGCTGAGCGAAATGTCAACGCCAAGCCCCCTCGCCTGCGGCAACTCCGCAAGCAGCGTGGCAAGCAAGCATCCCGATCCTGTTCCCAGATCCAGGATCCGCCAGTCGCGATGACGCCCACCCGCCGCGTCGCAGGTCTCCAGCACCACATCTACGAGGGTCTCCGTCTCAGGCCGTGGATCGAGAACATCGGGGGTCACGATGAACCGCCGGCCATAGAACTCACGCCACCCACGAATTCGCGATACGGGCTCACCCGCAAGCCGGCGCGCGACCAGACCGGAAAGAACGGCCGCGCTCTCAGAGGTCATCGACTCGTGCTCGCGCGCGACGACGCCCTCCGCACTGAGCCCGGTGGCTTCTTCGACAAGCAAGCGTGCATCGAACTCCGGCGATGGGCAACCCGACGCCGCCAACAGCCGTGAGATCGCCCGCCGCGCCTGACCGAACGGCATGCCAATTAGATCGGACATGGCGGGATCGTCAGGCATTGCCCTCCAGCGCCGCAAGCTGCTCGGCCTGATGCTCGGTGGAGAGTGCCGTAACGATCTCGTCGAGCCCGGTCCCGTCCATCACGCGATCGAGATTGTGCAGCGTCAGATTGATCCGGTGA
>CAZZPH010000339.1:2101-3445 GCA_964655725.1 uncultured Hyphomicrobium sp. | reverse complement strand
GGCGATGCGTAAGCCTGCTTCGGGTGCGCACTTGCCCACTGCAGCGCGCCTGACTAGTTCCAGCAGATACACCACGGGCGAGACCCGAATCGTGCCGGCTTTGAGCCGCGCCGCCACCTCGTCGAGGAGCTGCTGGGCAAGCTCAGAAGGCAGGTGCGCAAGCCGCTGTTCGGCAGCCGCTCGCTCTGACGGCGACAGGCCTGGCGGATATTCAAGTCTCAGATTACCACCACCACCACGGTTCGCCACTTCCGTCTGCTCTCCGAGCGCGCCGCCGTCATCCGGTGGTGGTCGTTCACTGTCGGTTCCCTTGGTGGTTACTGCCCTGACCGGGGTGACAGGGACACCCCGACCCCGCGTACTCGTCGAAGGAATCTCAGTAATTGTCCGGCACAAAGCCATTGACGCAAAACTCGCTGGTGGCTGGCCGCGCTGCATAGCAGACGTGCCCAATGCCACACTATGTACTGATGATCGGCTAGCTCGCGTTGGCTTCATGCCGCCCCGCTGATGTCAAAGCCTTCATCGACAACCTTGAGCGACATGGCCTCTGCTTCATGCTGGATGGGGGGGTGTCAGGACATCACTGTCGTTGACCAAGTCCGCGGCCCTACCATGCCGGTCGATTGGCTGGAATACGCCGTGATTCCATTCGGCCAGTCCGGTGGCAAAGTTGCGGCTTGCTGGCTGTTCGAGGGCCCACGTGTAGCAGCCGGGATACACGTGCCGGGAGAGAGCATGGAACTTGCCACGCCCAGAGATTGGGAATACGAAGGTTCGCTCAGCGCAAAGTTCACGTTCGTTCCGACCGACGAGGTTCAATCCCGGCTTCGCTTCCTGCGCAACGAAAGTGGAGTGGATGTGTTTCTCGATACCGCGACCGGCAAAGAGGTGCACGGCAGTAGGCACTAATCTGGGGCTTGATTACCTACTGAGCGGCTGATGAGAAGGCCCCGTGCTGCGTGTCGACATCCACAAGCGCGCCGAGATGCGGCCGCGGTGGATCGAAGTTCAGGCGGCGTGACTGCTGCCGATGTCTGCTCACGGCCCTCCGCCCGGAGGGCCGACTATCAGGACCCACCTCGCCCCGGTCGGTGAAGTTTTCGAGACGTCGTCGCTGGTGCGTTATAGTCGTGCCGGGGCCTTCAGTCATCGGACTTCCGGTATGGACTTCAATGCCATCAACGCCATCGCCCAAATCGTCGCCGCCGTTGGGGTGGTGGCCACGTTGGGCTATCTCGCCGTGCAGGTCCGCCAGAACACCCGCGCGATCCGGCGCAGCGCCTACCAGGAACTGCTCAACTACGTCACCAACGCCAATCTCATGCTGAGCGCGGATCGCAG
>CAZZPH010000339.1:0-2091 GCA_964655725.1 uncultured Hyphomicrobium sp. | reverse complement strand
CGCGTACGAGCCGGTCTCGATCGACTCGAAGAGCCCGATCAGATGCGCATGCTGGCGTGGTTCAACTCGGTATTTCGTCACTACCAGAACGCCTACAAGCTGCACCAGGACGGGGTCATTACCGCAATGCAGTGGGAGAGCATGTCGGCCCCGCTGGCCAGCCACCTGGCGACCCAGGGTGGGCGTGACATGTGGCGCGTGATCCGAGAAACCCTGATGCCGGAGTTTCGTGTTTTCGTCGAATCGGGACTGCCGCGAGCGCAGCAGAGTGTGGGACTGTAGGCCTTGGCAGCCTGAATTACCCCGAAGATTTCACTTATCGCCGTGTCCAGATTTTCGGGTCCACTTCTCACCTATCTGACGCGTCACCCGACCGCTGCCTGGACGACACAACGGTTGCGGGAGGCGGTCGGCACTGGCGCGTACCAATACCTGCTTGGCGATCGCGACAGCATCTTCTTCGAGCAAGTAGATGAATCGATACGACGACTCGGTTTGCAAGTTCTCAAGTCGGCCGCCTCGTAGCCCCAAATCAAACGCTCACTACGAACGCTTGATCGGCACGATCCGGCGCGAATACCTCGATTGGCTTATCCCGCTTTCAGAGGTTCACGTTCGTCAGGTGTTGAGGACCCGGTCAGATCATTACAACCGTGCAAGGCCTCGTATGTCTTTGGGCCCGGGCATTCCCGACCCACCTGCTGCGACGGTCACGGTCTCAACTAAATGCCCCCGACACGCGATTGATGCTCCATTCACGGTGGCAGCTCGCTCTGTGCTCGGCGGATTGCATCACGAATACTTCCTGCAGCCAGCTTGATTGCTGTTTTGCGGAAAATAGAGGTGGCGGTCGATGGCGCACTGGGCGAGCAGCGCGTCGGAGAAGGTTTTTGATGACGACATCCGGGCATACGCCTCACGGTCTCGCGAGTACCACCGTTGTAGGACGATCAGCGGGACGGAACTATGGAGTTCATGGATCGCTTACGGTTGAACCGATTCACGTCGCAAAAAGCGGCGATGGCTTTCGCTCGTCAGGGAAATTCGCGCCTGTCGGTTTGCCGCGCCCGAAGCGCCGGGTGTCAGCGGCGGCGTTCCATCACCATCGTGTACGCGAATCGTCCCGCCGCGTGAAGGCTGTGGGAGACCACTACATCATCGCCCTCGGCATCGCGATAGCGACGCACCGTCTCCAATGCCGGACTTCCAACTTCCACGCCGAGGCGCTTCGCGTCACGCACGCCGAGCGCGACGGCCTCCATGCGCTGATCGACCACGGCGATCCGGATATCGTGATGACGCTCGATCCATTCGGACACCGATTCGTCGAGTCGATCGATCACCGTGTCGGGGGGCGCGACCGCCGCGCGGACGAGAATCGTGCTGACCGCGATCGGCCACCGCTTCTCGACCTGACGCACACCGCTGAACCAGCGATACTCGCCCTTCAGGCCGAAACGCACGCGCATCTTCGCCCCCGCATCCCCCGCCCGCTCCAGCAGGAACGTCGCATCACGCGCGTACTGCAAGATCCCGGCGAAGTCGCCCGTGCGCTGTGTGAACGAAGCGACCGGGGTGTCCAGCACTACACTGCCTGCGCCCTGGCGACGCGCAATCAGCTGCTCCTCCGTCAACAGGCGCAACGCCTCGCGGGCCGTGTGGCGCGACACACCGTGCGCCGCACAGAGATCCATTTCCGTAGGCAGCAGGTCTCCCGCCTTCAGACACCCGGAGACGATCTCGGCGCGCAGCGCGTCGGCGAGTTGTCGGTAGCGCGGGGGCTGACGATGACTCAACGGCCGGCGCGCAGTTTCAAGAAGCGCCGGCGAGGAACGCGTAGCCGTCGAGCTTCATCGGCCAGACATTGATGTCCTGCCCGGTCGCCGCGTAAACGGCTTCAGCGAGCGCGGGCAGGAACGGCGGCACGCCCGGCTCGCCAACGCCGGTCGGGTGGTCCAGGCCGTTGTCGACGAGGTGGACCTCGACGTCTGGCACCTGCGACAGGCGCGCCGCGGTGTGGTCGTGTAGGTGCCGCAGCGGCAGATGTTCGTCATCGCCCGATCCATATCCGCGTCGCTGGGGTCGGGGTGC
>CAZZPH010000338.1:0-3445 GCA_964655725.1 uncultured Hyphomicrobium sp. | reverse complement strand
TCGTGCTCAAGCTGTGCCATCTGGCAAGTTCCTCTCAGAAACCAATGCGCAAGCTCTACGCTTGCAGCGCTGATATTGGCGCGCGGCGAGCGGGTTTCAAGACATGAACCCCAATCTTCCGCACGCGACGGCTAGACCCCGGTTGTACACACGAATCGCTGCTTATTCAATGTCATAACGGCCTAATGGGAGCGAAGATACGGTACCGGCCTCGCACCCAGAACGCGCCACGTTCCCACCGCCCCGAAGGCGAGCACGAGAATTGAAGCGACGGCCAGGGCCTGGGCGACAGCCGAGGCCGAGAAGGTAAAGTCCATATCCATCAATTGTGTGACGGCCACATAGGCGGCGATCCCGCCGATCACGATCGCGGCCAGCGCTGTCACCGCGGCCAGCAGCAGGTATTCGACGGCATGCGCCGCCAGGATGCGGCGGCGCGTGGCCCCCAGCGCTCGAAGAATGACGGCCTCGAGGATCCGCCGCCTTTGTGCAGTTGCCAATGCACCGGCCAGCACCAGCGCTCCAGCAAGCAGCGTGACGCTTCCCGCAACGCGCACGGCGATCATGACTTTGCCGAACACGGCGTTAAACGCTTCGATGGCTTCCTTGACACGGATCGTCGTCACCGTCGGCAAGGCCTTGCCGAGCGTCCGGGCAAGCCGGACCTCCTCGGAGACCGGTGTGTCATCGGGCAGCGAAATGGTTGCCAGAAGGTTATGCGGCGCGCCTGCCAGCGTATTGGGCGAAAAGACCATGACGAAGTTGAGCGCGAGGCTCTCCCACTTCACCTCGCGAAGATTGGATATGCGTGCCGTGACATTGCGCCCCAGCACATTGACGGTCACTTCGTCTCCCAGCCCCAGGCCAAGATCACGCGCCAGTTCCGCTTCGAAGGAAACGAGGGGTTCTCCCGCGTAGCCGGGCTTCCACCATTCGCCAGCGACGACTTTGGAGCCCGCGGGAATGATGTCCGAGTAGCTGAGCCCGCGATCCCCATTCAACACCCAATCGGCCTCAGGCGGTGCCTTGATCTGCTCGACCGGCACGCCCCGCAAGCTTATGAGGCGTCCGCGCAGCATGGGCGCCAATTCGATCTGAGCGCCGGGAGCCTCCTGGCGAACCGCCGTGTCGAATTTCGCCTCATCCGCCTTGGGAATATCCAGCACGAAGTAACTGGGGGATTTGTCCGGCAGCCGCCCCGACAGCTCCGCCACCAGTGAGGCATCCGCCAGCGCCACAGCCACCAGCAGTGACAAACCCGATCCGAGCGAGAGCACAACCGATCTTGTCAACCCGCCCGGCGCACCAAGATTGGCAATCGCGAGCGCCAGTTCGGGACGGCGCGGACGGCGCGACCGGCGCGCCATGCGCGTGATGAGGGTGCCCAGTCCAGCGAACACGGCAAACACGACGGCGAGAGCCCCAATGAAGGCCAGCGCAATACGTTTGGAATCGGAGGAAATGACAGCGATAGCAACCAGCAGCAGCGCGACCCCCGCGATGAGCCCCAGCACCATGAGCCGCGGCCACGTTCGATTGGGCGCCACCTCGTCGCGAAACAGCACTGCCGCACTCACCTGCTCGGCATGTCCCAATGGCCACAGAGCAAACAGCAAGGCGACCAATAGGCCGTAGGCCAGCCCCAGCAGAATTCCAGGCAGCGACAATCCGAATTGAGGATCAATCGGCAACTGCCCGGAGAAGGCCGAGGCCAGAAGCGGCGGCAGCACGGTGCCGAGCGCAAGGCCGATCACAACGCCCACAAGCGCCATTGCAAGCACTTGCACAAGGAACACGGCAAAGACCGTGGCCCCCGTCGCGCCCAGGCTCTTCATCGTAGCGATGACCTTACGGCGCCGGTCGATGAAGGTCGCAACGGCATTGGCAACGCCAACACCACCTGTGATGAGCGATGTCAGCCCGAGTAGGGTCAGAAACTGCCGCAACCGCTCGAGGGTCCGGCTCACTTGGGGTGCGGGATCGCGCCGGTCGGTGACGGTAAACCCGGACTGGGAAAGCTCGCTCGAGACACGCGCTCGGAATTGATCAAGGCCCTCCGGCCCCTCGCTCTGCACGCTATCGAGCAGCAGCGCATAACGCCACCGCACGAGCGCTCCCGGCTGCACGATGCCCGTTTTCATCAGCGTCGCCGTCGAGACCAACACGCGCGGTCCATAGGAGACCCGGTCCGCCAGACCATCCGGCTCCTGGTCGATTGCAGCCGCGATTGGGATCTCCGCTTCGCCGATTTTGATCGCATCGCCGATGGAAAGCCCCAACCGCTCTAGAAGCATGGGATGCACCGCAGCACCGCGCTCCAATGCATCGGAGAGGCTGCCGCCGGCCTGCAGGGTCACCTTACCCACCAGAGGGTAAGCATCGTCGACAGCCTTCAACTCGATCAGCGATTGATCCTCGCCGTCGAGCCGGCGCGCCATGGATCGTAACGTGGCCGTTTCACTCATCCGGCCTGCCGCGGCGAACCAGGCTCTTTCTTCCGTGCTCGCCCGCTGGTGTGCACGGGCGAGCGTTACATCGCCCCCCAGGATTGCCGCGCCCTGCTTTTCGAAACCGGAACGCAAGGCCTCCGACAGCGCACCTACGGCACTGATCACCATGACACCCAGCGCCACGCAGGCGATGAAAACATGAAATCCGGAAATCCCCGCCCTCAGTTCGCGCCACGCGAGCCTCAGCACGAGCGGTGCCGCGTGGGATGTGCCGCCCGCTGGCGGCGCCTGAGCAGGACTGACGACGCTCATGCGGCTTTCGCCTCGCGATCTTCAACAATGCGTCCGTCTGCCATACGCACGATCCGGTCGCACTCGGCGGCCAGCCGCTCGTCGTGAGTGACAAGAATAAGCGTCGCAGCACGCTCCTTCTGCAATCCGAACAGCAGACTGACGACGCCGCGACCGGTCTTGCCATCCAGATTGCCCGTTGGCTCATCGGCGAGGAGCAACTTGGGATCGATGCTGAGCGCACGCGCAAGAGCCACGCGCTGCTGCTCACCGCCTGAGAGTTGTGCCGGGTAATGGTCAAGCCGATGTGCGAGACCGACATCCTCAAGACGCGCCCGCGCAATCTGTTCCGCTCCCCCGACGCCTGAAAACTCAAGCGGCAGTGCGACGTTTTCGAGCGCCGTCATCGTCGGCACCAGATGAAAGGACTGGAACACGATGCCGATTGTGGACCCGCGCACCCGCGCCAGGTCGTCTTCACCGAGCGTTCCGAAATCATGATCGGCAATGCGTACACTGCCGCTGGTGGGCCGCTCCAGGCCAGCCAGAACCATGAGCAGGGACGTCTTGCCCGACCCTGACGGTCCCACAATTGCGACGGACTGCCCCGGTTTGACGTCCAGGCTCACCCGATCGAGGATCTCGACAGGACCGGCCCGGCTTTCGAGCGTCAGGCCGACGCTTTGAAGGGAAACAATGGGAAC
>CAZZPH010000337.1:0-3482 GCA_964655725.1 uncultured Hyphomicrobium sp. | reverse complement strand
GACGCCGGATCGAGGGCAAATCGAACCAGCATACCTTCCGAGCGGCCGATCCAGTTGGCCTGCATTACGCGCACTTTTTCGGGCCACTTGTCGAGCGTGCCGAGGGCGTCCAGGAGCTCGTCGGAATAGGCGGTGATCTTGAAGAACCACTGCGTCAGCTCGCGCGTTTCCACGAGCGCACCCGAGCGCCATCCGCGTCCGTCGATGACCTGCTCGTTGGCCAGCACAGTGTGATCCACGGGGTCCCAATTCACCTTCGAGGACTTGCGGTAGGCGAGGCCTTTGGCGAGCAGGTCGAGGAAGAGCTTTTGCTGGTGGCGGTAGTAGTCAGGGCTGCAGGTGGCAAGCTCGCGCGACCAGTCGAGCGACAGCCCCATGGATTTGAGTTGGCCCTTCATGGTTTCGATGTTGGCGTAGGTCCATGTGCCGGGATGCGTCTTGCGCTCGATTGCGGCGTTCTCGGCGGGCATTCCGAAGGCGTCCCATCCCATCGGATGGAGGACGTTAAATCCGCGAGCCCGCTTGTATCGGGCGAAAACGTCCCCCATCGCGTAGTTGCGAACGTGGCCCATGTGGATGCGTCCCGAGGGGTAGGGGAACATTTCCAGGACGTAGCACTTGGGCAGGGAGTGGTCGGCGCTGGCAGCGAAGATGCCAGCCTCCTCCCATTGCTGCTGCCAGTGGCGTTCGCGGTCGGGCGCGTTATAGCGTTCGGTGGCCATGAGGTGGTCTGGAGCTCTGCCGGGGGTATGGTGAAGGGTGATGCGGCCGGTACAGAGCCCGAAAGGTTGTGGTGGGTCAAGGCGGCATGGGGGTGTCCGGTGCCGGCGGGGGACCCTTTCCAGCGACGGCTCGCCGGTCGCCCATCATGAGTAATATTGAAATTATTCTACCCATGATATGGGGTGTCGTGGGTCGGCGCGACGCATGACGTGCTTGTCATGGGCAAAACATTGATATTTTTACCCATGACATGTCGATCATGTGTAAGGTCTGGACATGAGTCGGTTCTCATGTCCGAAAAATCCAATAAAATACCCATGACAAAGACCAAGAAATCAGTCCCCGACCCGACGCGGCCTTACAATGCTCTCCCGGCCTTGCCCCCCAAGGCAGACCTGGAGACAAAAGCCATTCTGAAGCGATGCGTGGCAGCGCGGACGGAGCTTGCGGAACTGAGGGTTTCCGGCCGGCTGATCCCTGATCAGTCCGTGCTCATCAATGCCATTCCAATGCTCGAAGCGCGAGCCTCGTCGGAAATCGAGAACATCGTGACGACGAACGACTCGCTTTTTCGCGAGGCGAGCCTCGAAGCCGACAGCCCGGGCAGCGATCCGGCGGCCAAGGAAGCTCTGAGATATCGCACGGCGCTCCAACAGGGGTTCCAGACGCTGTCGGACCGGCCGCTGACGGCGCGCATCGCGGTTGAGACATGCCGCACGATCACGGGTACTGAACTCGATATCCGCGCGACGCCAGGGACAACGCTTCGCAACGGCATTACCGGCGAAGTCGTCTATACGCCGCCGGAGGGACGCGAGGTGATCCGCGATCTTCTTGGGAACTGGGAAAGTTACGTCAATGCCGAGAGCGACGTGGACCCATTGATCCGTATGGCGGTGCAGCACTATCAGTTCGAGGCCATCCATCCGTTCGGAGACGGTAACGGGCGAACGGGGCGCATCCTCAATCTGTTGTTCCTCATCCAAGCCGGGCTTCTGGACAAACCGACGCTCTATCTCAGCCGGCATATCCTGAAGACCCGGATCGACTACTACGCGGCTCTTGCCCGCGTGACGCGCGAGCGCGATTGGGAATCCTGGGTGCTCTATATGCTCACGGCCGTCGAACAGACGGCGAATTGGACCAACCAGAAAATCAATGCCGTTCGCGAGCTCATGGAGCATACGCAATCGTTCGTGCGCGCCGCCAAACCGCGGATTTATTCTCACGAACTCATTCAGCTCATCTTCACTCAACCCTATTGCCGGATCGAGAACCTGACGGCCTCAGGGCTGGGAACACGCAAGACCGTATCGCTGCATCTGAAGGAACTCATCGAGATCGGCGTGCTGACCGAGGAACGCGTGTGGCGCGACAAGGTGTTCATCAACCGCAAATACCTCGATTTGCTGTCGAGCGATGAGCACACCTATGAGCCGTATCGTGCGCCTGTTGGGCGGTTGGCCCCGGCAGGGCGAGGGCGTGGCTGACATGATGGACCCTGCGAGCGTCATCGCCCTGGACGACATCCGTAACCGCATGGCCGTGGCGGCGAAAGCCGCCGGCCGCGGGATCTCGGACGTCACACTCGTTGCCGTTTCCAAGACGTTCGGAGAAGCTGATATTTTGCCTGTGATCGGCGCCGGGCAGCGTATTTTCGGTGAGAACCGCGTTCAGGAGGCCAAGGCGAAGTGGCCGGCGCTGAAACAGCGCTATGCCGATGTGGAGCTTCATCTCATCGGCCCTTTACAGTCCAACAAGGTGCGAGAAGCCGTCGAACTATTCGATGTGATCGAGACCGTCGACCGGCCGAAGATCGCCGCGGCAATCGCATCAGAGATGGCGCGTCAGGGCCGAAGCGTCCGGCTGTTCGTGCAAGTCAACACCGGCGAAGAGCCACAAAAAGCGGGCGTTGCCCCGCGTGATGTGCCGGGCTTCCTGGATTATTGCCGTCACGAGCTCAAGCTCGAGATCAGCGGCCTGATGTGCATCCCCCCGGTCGACGAAGAGCCCGCTCTGCACTTTGCCCTCCTGTCCAAACTCGCGGGGGATCTGGGCCTCGGCGGTCTCAGCATGGGTATGAGCGATGACTTTGAAACTGCAATCGCACTTGGCGCCACCCACGTCAGAGTTGGCTCGGCGATCTTTGGTTCGCGGGGACCGGCCGCATGAGACGCCGCCCGGGTTTATTCGCCGGTAAAAGCACTCAGCGTCGCGGGTCGCGCGATTTTTCATCCAGCCGCTCGAACTCTCCTTCGATGACCGTCGCTCCGGAGGATGGCGGGGCGCTGCCCGAATGAGGGTCTGGGCGCCTCCCCGACCGGGGATCGGCAGGGCCGCGGTGACCCTCGGCCGGCGATCCATCAGAGTGTTCTGTGAAGACATCGACGACAATGTCGGGCGATGACAGGATGCGCTGGACAATGGCCCGGCGAATTAAGGTCCGTGTTTGCGGCACGAGGAGAAGGAGGCCTGCGGCATCGGTCACGAAACCCGGCGTCATGAGAAAAGCACCGGCCACCAGCAGCATGGCACCGTCGGCGATAGGCTCCAGGGGCGGCCGGCCGGCGTTGAGGTCGCTCGAGAGGCGTCTGAGGATCTGGAAGCCCTGCTGGCGCAGCAGATACGTTCCGGCAATGGCGGTCGCAATGACAATGCCTAACGTCGGCCAAAAACCAATGAACTGGCCGGCCCGTATCAACAATGCGATCTCCAGAATGGGGAGCGCGATGAACAACAGCAGCATGGCCAGTCGCATG
>CAZZPH010000336.1:0-3512 GCA_964655725.1 uncultured Hyphomicrobium sp. | reverse complement strand
TGGAGGATGTCCTGATCGGTCAAGACGAATGCAGCCCGCTCCGCCTTGGAGGTTGGCACGGTACGGGTGGGGTGAGTACCTTCCCGGGCATAGATCATCTTGTGCGCTTTGCCGCCGAGCCGCTTCTCGACGATTGGCGTTAGTGCGGGATCGGCCAGCAGCGGCTTGAAGATTTGATATTCGTCGGGATCGACCGTGCCTTGGACCACGGTCTCCCCGAGTCCCCACGCCGCATCAATCACGACGATCTTGTCAAATCCGGTCTCGGTATCGATCGTGAACATGACCCCGGCACTGCCGAGGTCCGAGCGCACCATGGTCTGGACCCCGACGGAAAGCGCTACCTTCATATGATCAAAACCCTTGGCCTGCCGGTAGCTGATGGCGCGGTCGGTAAACAGCGACGCGAAGCAGCGTCGGCATGCATCGAGCAGTGCCGTTTCGCCGCGAATGTTTAGAAAGGTCTCTTGCTGCCCGGCAAAGCTGGCATCTGGAAGATCCTCGGCAGTTGCGCTCGATCGCACGGCCACATCGACATCGGTTTTGCTGGAACGCTGACATAGCTCCCGATAGGCGCCGATGATGGCTGCGGCGGTTTCCTTCGGCCACTCACCTCGAAGCAAGGCGCTGCGGACTGCCTGCGCGGCGTCCGGCAGCGTGGTGCGACCCGCCGCCATATCCCCGAGTGCGGCGGCAATGAACTCCCTCAGACGGTTGGCATCGATGAAGCGCCAATAGGCCTCTGCAGTGCTGGCAAAACCCGGGGGAACAGCGATGCCACGTTCGCTGAGATTGCAAACCATCTCACCGAGCGACGCATTCTTACCACCAACCCGCGCAACGTCATCCCGCCCCAGGTCCTCGAACCAGATCACCTCCAGCGCTTGGGTGGGCATGGTTGCTTCCTTTTAAGGTTTGCTGCCGAGGCATCTGCCAGCATCTCGATAGCGGCGGTGTCTCTGCGCGCCGTACGAGGCACGGAGAGAACGCGGTTCGTGCTTCCGCTCAAGAAATCCGGAATCCGATAATCCGATTCCTACCTGGCGCACGTTGCTTAGATCAATTCATACTATATAGCGAAGGCAGGGTTTGGTTTTGATCCATCTCAAGCTCCATCAGCGTCTCTCTATCGTGAGTTCTGTCGCAACGCCGGCATCTGTCAACGCCGGAGGGATACTGCAGCAGATCGGTCTGGCTGAAGATTTCGATCAGACGGTTCCGCGTTAAAGCTTGATCGCTCGTGAGCAAACCCGGATCTCACGCTCTGGACATCAGGCCTATGTCGGCGGGGTCTGGCGACGGTCGTCGTGTTCCTTCGCTGATCCCTCCCGCGCGCGCAGCGATGCGCCACTGTCGGCGCGGATGGGATCGAAGAGCAGCCGCAGACCGTTCAGTACCACAAGAACCGTGCCGCCCTCATGACCCACCACGGCAAGCGGCAAGGGTAGCTGGAAGAACAAGGCGCCAGAGACCAGCACCACCATGGCGCCCATTGCAAACGTGAGGTTCTGCTGGATGATGCGCGCCGTTCGGCGCGCAAGGCCGTGCGCAGCGGCAAGACGCGCCATGTCCTCGGACAAGAGCGCAACGTCAGCCGCCTGCAAGGCGACCTCGCTCCCCGCCGCCCCCATGGCAATGCCCACGTCGGCTCGCGCTAGCGCGGCTGCATCGTTCACGCCATCGCCCACGAAAGCCACAGGCCCGTTCTGCGACAGCTTGCTCACCAAGCGCACCTTATCCTCCGGGAGCAAATCCGCGTGGATGTGCGAAGGGCTGAGGCCGAGCTGCGCGCCGATACGCTCTGCGACGAGGCGCCGGTCGCCCGTCATGAGTGCGATGTGGGCAACGCCTCCCTCACGAAGCGCATCAAGGGCCGCGCGCGAGGTCGGGCGCAAGCCGTCCGCCACCGCGACCGCGCCGAGGATCTGCCTGCCGCGCCCGAGCCAAATGACGGTTTGAGCATTCTCGACAAGCCACTGATAGTCGGACTTCGTAAGATCGGCCCCCATGCGCGCCGCCATTCGCTGGTTTCCGGCCCATAGAGTGCCATCACTATCCCGGCCCGTGATGCCTTCACTCGGATGGGCGACGACATCCGACACTGGCAAGGGAGAGAGGTGCTGCATCGCCGCTGCGCGGCGGACAGCGGCGGCAATGCTATGCTCGGAATGCGCCTCGAGGCCTGCAAGAAGCGCGAGAAAGTCCCCATCAGACATCCCAGGCGCGACGACCGCCACCACCTCAGCCTGACCGGTGGTCAAAGTTCCAGTCTTATCAAAGGCGAATTGGGTGACCGCGCCAAAGGTCTCGAGCGCTGCGCCGACCTTGAACAGCACACCCCCGCGTGCCGCAGCCGATAGCGCAGAAAGAATAGCGGCCGGAACGCTAATCACGATGGCGCACGGGCTCGCTGCGACCAGAACCACCGCCGCCCGGTAGAGCGCATCCTCCCACTCGCTGCCGAGCCACAACAAGATGTTGAGGATCAACGCCGAACCGACCAACACGGCCACCGTATAGCGTTGGCCGAACCAGGCGCTGAAGCGTTCTGACGGTGCTCGCGCGGCTTGAGCTTCTGTGACCAATCGGATCATCCGCGCCACCGTGCTGTCGCTCGCCGTGGCGGTGACCCTCATGTCGAGAACAGCACTGTGGTTGACTGTGGCTTCGAAGACTTTGGCGCCCGAGGACTTGCGCACCGGCATCGACTCGCCCGTAACCGTTGACTCATCCAGATGCCCGTCGCCATTGAGGATGATGCCGTCGACCGGTATCTTGGCCCCCGGCCGAACCACCAGCACATCGCCGACCCTGAGCTCCGAGATTGTCACTTCCTCGATCTCGCCAGCAGCGGTCCTCCTGAGTGCCGTGTCGGGACGCAAGGCCATGAGGGCCTCGACCTCTCGACGGGCGCGCCCCAGGGCCAACGTCTCGAGCGTTGTGGAGAGGCTGAAGAGGAAGAGCAGCACGGCGCCTTCTGCCGGTGCGCCGACCGCCGCCGCCGCGAGAGCTGCAATCACCATTAGAAGATCGATATCGAGCGTGCGCTCCCGCCAAAGCTCGGCGAGCGCACGCCAAGCCGCCGGTAGTCCTCCCGCGAGATAGACGAGCCCAAAACCCAACGTGGAGAGCCACGCCACGCCCCCATAGGGGGCTCCAAAACCGATGCCAATGCCGATGAGCGCCACGGCGCTGAGAAAGATGTTCAAGTACTCGCCAGTGCGCGCGCTCACGCCTTTGTCCTTTTTGCTTGGGAAGCCCAGCATGGCCTCCATGTGCCCACTTGTCTTGCATTGCCTGAAAGCCGCGCGACAGATGCCATCGACTTCGATCCGATGGATGCGCGATGGCCTTCCAGTCACCTGATCAGGCATGTCGTCGTACCATGCTCAAGGAGGCGACATCTTGTTCCGTAGGCCACCCTTCCGGTGTTCCAATTCGCCGTCCGAACGTCAAAACCGCGCCTTCAGCGCGTAGCTTGCCTTCATTGGGCGGGATCGGGCGCATGAATG
>CAZZPH010000335.1:256-3524 GCA_964655725.1 uncultured Hyphomicrobium sp. | reverse complement strand
GTGGCGCAGTCTCGTGTTGTAGGCGGCAACCTAAGCCAGAATCGACGCCGAAGGTGTGCGATCTTTCTAGTTGCAGCGCCGAAATAACGCCGATATTCTGCGCTCTCATTCAAATTGCGCAGAAAACTGATGAAATCGATACTTGATGCGCTGGATATCGCAATCCTGGGGCAGCTCGCACTCGACGCCCGCCTCACCCAGGTGGAATTGGCCGAGCGCATCCCCCTGTCGGCCACGGCCATTGCCCGGCGCATCCGGGCAATGGAGGAACGGGGCGTCATCGAGGGCTATCAAGCGCGCATCAGCCGCGAAGCTCTGGGCCTGCAAACAACCGTGCTCGTGCAAGTCAGCCTCAAGACCCAGAGCGAGGATCTGCTGGCTGCCTTCGAAAAGGCGGTGCAGGCCGCCCCGTCGATCGTCGCGTGCCATCTGATGTCGGGCGAGGATGACTACGTGTTGACCGTGCTTGCGCGCGATCTGGCCGACTACGAGCGCATTCATCGCCAGGAGCTGTCACGACTGCCCGGTGTCGCACGCCTGCGCTCAAGCTTTGCACTGCGTGAGGTGAAGTCCCGCGTGCTGCCCGAGACGAGCCTTCTGCGCCCCACCCGCTGATCGGCCCGTCTGCCAGCTCATCCCCGCCGGGGTCATGGTCATGCGGTCAGGCATCGGGGGGTCAGGCATCGGGTTGCGATGGTGGTGAATGAGCCGGAACAGCCGGGCGCGGGACCTGACCCCACTGACAGATCATCCATGACAGCACACGCTGTCCGGTCCTCAAACCGGCCCATCGATGAGAAAGTTGCGGGCTGGCGCCGCAGTACTGGGGAGGGCCTCCGCTTCGTCCTTCAAATCCACGCCGGTGAGGGCGCGCCGCAGTGCCTCGGTGACGAGATAGTGCAGCTTGTAGGCGCCCTCCTCGTAAGACATTCCCTCGCGGCGCACGTTCGAGATGCAATTGCGCTCCGCATCTGTTCGGCCCGCCCGCGGCGCATAGGTCACATAGATGCCCAGACTGTCAGGTGAGGACAATCCAGGCCGCTCCCCGATCAGCATCACGGCAAGACGCGCCCCAAGTGCGGACCCAATTTCGTCGCCGAGGGCCACGCGGCCCTGCTCGGCAATGACAAGCGGCGCCACGCGCCAACCTTCGCGCACGGCATGCGGCATGAAGGTTTCCAGAAATGGAACCGTGTTGCGCTCGATCGCCAATGCTGAAAGCCCTTCCGCGATCACGATCGCAAGATCGTAGCCACCGTCGGGTGGCGGCTTCAGATGCTCAAGTGCTGCGGGATCGAGTCGGCGGCCAAGATCGGGGCGCTGCAGATAGGTTGCACGATCATGCGCCTGGCTTCTGACATGCAGCACCTCGCCCCAGCGCTTCGTCAACTCAGAGCCAAGCCGTGCGGTATCCAGATGATGATGGACCGCGCTGCGCGCCTGGGCGTGCGCGAGCTGGAAGGCCAGATGCTCGGACGTCGGCACACTGATGCCCGAACGGCCCAGCGCGATGCGCGCGGGCGTCAGCCGCCGCAGATGCGACCAGGGATTGGCCGTCGTGATGTCGCCCTTGCGCTCGGCCATGGGGCTACTCCGCCGCGATCGCGCGCCGGAACGCGGCCGGTACGTCGCTGGAAAGCCGCATCTCGTCGCCCGGCTCGAAGATATGCTGCGCGCGCAGCCAGTCCTCGAACTCCGGCGCGGGCCTGAGACCCAGCACCGTGCGCGCATAAAGCGCATCGTGGAACGAGGTCGTCTGGTAGTTGAGCATCACATCGTCCGAACCAGGAATGCCCATGATGAAGGTGATACCGGCCACTCCCAGCAGCGTCAGCAGCACGTCCATGTCGTTCTGATCGGCTTCGGCGTGGTTCGTATAGCAGATGTCGCACCCCATCGGCACACCGAGGAGCTTGCCGCAGAAGTGGTCCTCCAGTCCCGCGCGCACGATCTGGCGGCCGTCGTAGAGATATTCAGGGCCGATGAAGCCGACGACCGTGTTGATCAGCAGCGGCTTGAACTGGCGCGCGACAGCATAAGCGCGCGCTTCAATCGTCTGCTGATCCGCACCATGATGCGCGTTCGCCGACAGCGCGCTGCCCTGCCCGGTCTCGAAGTACATGACGTTTTCGCCCACCGTGCCGCGCTTCAGCGACAGTGCGGCCTCGCGGCCCTCTTTCAGAACGGCAAGATCGATGCCGAACGAGCGGTTGGCTGCCTCTGTGCCCGCAATGGACTGGAACACCAGATCGACGGGTGCCCCGCGATTGATGGCCTCGATGGTTGTCGTCACATGCGTCAGAATGCATGACTGCGTGGGAATGTCGTAGCGCCGGATGATCTGATCGGTCATGTCGATCAGCGTCATGACCTGACCGATGCTGTCCGTCGCTGGATTAATCCCTATGACGGCATCGCCGTTGCCATAGAGAAGGCCGTCCACGATCGAGGCGGCAATACCCGCTGCATCGTCTGTCGGGTGATTGGGCTGCAATCGCGTCGACATGCGGCCCTCAAGGCCGATGGTGTTGCGGAACTTCGTCACGACGCGGCACTTTTTTGCGACAAGGACGAGGTCCTGCACGCGCATGATCTTGGAGACGGCCGCCACCATTTCCGGCGTCAGCCCCGGTGAGAGAGCCGTCAGCGTCGCCGCAGTCGCCTGATCGGAGAGCAGCCAGTCGCGAAACCCCCCGACGGTCAGATGGGAAACCGCCTTGAAGGCCGTCTTGTCATGGCTGTCGATGATCAGCCGGGTCACCTCGTCCTCCTCGTAGGGGACGACGTGCTCGTCGAGGAACAGGCTCAATGGCACATCAGCCAGGGCAATTTGTGCAGCAGCCCGCTCCGCATCGGTTTCGGCGGCCACGCCGGCGAGCTGGTCGCCTGATCGCAGCGGCGAGGCCTTGGCCAGCAGATCCTTCAGATCGCGGAAAACGTAGCGCTCGCCACCGACGATGTGCGCAAAGCCCGCCATGATGCTGCCTCCCGGCTTGACCGTCCCTGCCCGTTGAAGACGCCGCTTGCGTGGATGGGGGCGGGGAGGCCATATCACCCCATACCGGCGTCCCTATCAAGTCGCTTGCTTGGTACAAATCGGAGACGCCTGACCGCACATCGATGGTCAGGCTGCTGATCCGCACGTTGGAAAACGTCCCGCAGCGCGTTGATGGCAGCCTCGCCGGATAAAATTCATGTTCGAGATGACGTCCTGATGATGAAAACCGAAACGCCCCGGCCCATCCGCCTCTCGGAGTATCGCCCCCCG
>CAZZPH010000335.1:0-246 GCA_964655725.1 uncultured Hyphomicrobium sp. | reverse complement strand
GCCTACCTGATCGACGAGGTGGACATCGACATCGCGTTGGATCCCAGCCAGACGGTGGTGCGGTGCCAAATGAGTGTGCGCCCCAATCCAGCCCACACCGGCCGGATTGTGCCCTTGCACCTTGACGGCGAATTGCTCGATCTCAAAGAGATCCGCCTGGACGGCCGGACACTGACCCGCAAGGATTACCGTTGCGACAGCACGGGCCTCACCCTCCTGCGCACGCCGCGCGGCCCGTTCACTCTT
>CAZZPH010000334.1:0-3526 GCA_964655725.1 uncultured Hyphomicrobium sp. | reverse complement strand
CAAACGCTGGGGCGCGAATCAGAATCGGGACCAGCCCAATCTGATGGGGTGAATAAAAAAGCGGCCCAGTGACGGAACTGGCGGGATCGCGCGCGATGGGCGAGGCTCGTGACACTGCAAAAAATCTGCACCAAATGAATTCACTAATGGCAATTTACACCCCACTCCTATTGCGATTAATTCCGCGCCAACCAATGCCGCTTTTCTGATCTTGCGCAAATTGCATTGTGAGCGTACATTTTGAACTCAACGAGAAAAAGCCAGTAGGGAAGGCGCCCACCATTCAGCAGGTCACCGGAAACGGGGCCGTAACTGACTTAGGGGTGCCTATGATCGAGCTTCTGGTTTCCGTTTGCCTCATCTCAGATCCATCACGATGTAAGGACGTGAGCCTCGTCTTCGCAGAAGAGGGGCTGTCCCAAATGAAATGTGTGATGGGTGCTCAGCCTGAAATCGCCAAGTGGATGGAAGGCAATCCAAAGTGGGCGCTTAAGCGCTGGACCTGCCAGCGGCCTGGCCTTTACGCCAAGATCTGACAGCCTGGTTCCTTTTGGTCTAGTCCCATCCGGCCTTGTCGTTCGCCAACTGCGCTGGAACAGGCGAGGTTGACAGGTTCGCGTCCACGGTTTTCCCTGGTTCGCTCGACACGCGATAAGGGGACGCCATGACTGAGACAACGCCGCAGAAGTTCGCCACTCTTGCTATCCATGCTGGGGCTGAGCCCGATCCCGCCACGGGTGCCCGCGTCACGCCGATCTACCAGACGACCTCTTATGTGTTCCGGGATGCCGACCACGCCGCAGCGCTCTTCGGCCTGCAGGAGTTCGGCAATATCTACACCCGCATCATGAACCCGACGCAGTCGGTTCTGGAGGCGCGCGTCGCCGCTCTCGAGGGCGGCAGCGCGGCTTTGGCCCTGGCTTCGGGCCATGCCGCCCAGTTCCTTGCTTTCCACACCATTCTTGAACCAGGCGACGAGTTCATCGCCGCGCGCCAGCTCTACGGCGGCTCCGTCAACCAGTTCAATCATTCCTTCCGCAAGTTCGATTGGCGCGTGCGGTGGGCGGACGCCACGCAGCCTGAGACCCTCGCGGCCGCTGTCACGGAGCGCACACGCGCCATATTCGTGGAGAGCATCGCCAACCCTGGCGGCATCGTCATCGATCTTCCGGCGATTTCGGCCATTGCGAAATCAGCCGGCGTTCCGCTGATCGTCGACAATACGCTGGCCACGCCCTACCTGTGCCGGCCGCGCGAGCACGGCGCCGACATCGTTGTGCACTCGCTGACCAAGTTCATGGGCGGGCAAGGCAACTCGATCGGCGGCATCATCGTCGACTGCGGCACGTTTGACTGGAAGGGCGCGCGCCATCGCTACAAGACATTGGTGGAGCCCAACCCCTCCTATGCTGGGATGGTGCTCGCAGAGGCTTTTGGACCTATGGCGTTCGCGATCGCGGCGCGCGTCATGGGGCTGCGTGATCTCGGCCCGGCGATTGCGCCAATGAATGCCTTCCTGATCCTCAATGGTATCGAGACACTGCCGCTGCGCATGGCGCGCCATTGTGAGAATGCCGTGAAGGTCGCGTCCTACTTGGAGCGCCATCCGGCGGTGGCCTGGGTCAACTATGGAGGGCTGCCCTCGTCTGCGAATAACGCTCTGGCGCGGAAGATCACGCCGAAAGGTGCGGGCGCGGTTTTCACGTTCGGGCTCAAGGGCGGCTACGAGGCCGGGCGCATGTTCGTATCCCGCCTGAAACTATTCTCGCATCTGGCCAACATTGGCGACGTTCGAAGCCTCGTCATTCATCCAGCTTCCACAACCCATCGCCAGTTGACCGATGAGCAGCGCACTGCGGCAGGAGCCGGGCCGGATGTCGTGCGGCTTTCGATCGGGATCGAGGATGCCGATGACATCATCGCCGATCTGGATCAGGCGCTCGCGGCGGGGGGCTGATGACTGGGGAACTCGGGGCTAGCGGACGAAGAATTCGCTGATCGTGGCGGGAGCGGACGATATCTCCCCCGCAATATAGGGTGCAAAATTGGACCAGAACGCCCAGGCGCCAACGTAGACGAGGGCGAGAGCAACGAACAGGAGCATGAGCATCACGACGAGATAGCGCCAATCGGCCCGGAACTCTTCGACGAGGTGGACTTTGTCGGCGCCCGTGTGACCGCGCCTGTCACGGCCAGCGAAGATTGCCAGATAGTAGCGCGTGCCGAAAAGGGGGATCGTCTTGCGGATGGCAACCTTATGCGGTGTCGGCTCGTCGTAGGTCGCAAGTCCCAGGGCTTCAATTTGTTCCGGCGTAAAGGAGCATTGCACGTGGAGCGGCAGGCGCGCGTAGATGCGCGTCAGGACGGCGTTGTCCTCAATATGTGTGTTTGCCTGCCTCATGACCAGAACCGTGCCCGTTCTGCCCGGGGGTGCCGTGGATTGGGGCGCCCGAACCGCGAGTTCCCAAGAACATAGGAGCCAAGTGTAGTCTGAAATGGCCTAATATCGGGTTCACCATGAGCCGCCCCTGGGCTGTAGTCGCGCCCAGGGATGGGCAAATCCGGCTCCCAGCCGTATCTGATGCGTCAGACAGGGACGCCCGATAAGACCTGATTGGCCGTGCCCGACGATCAGTGGACGGCCTTCACGTAGCTGCCCGGCGCATCTTCGATGACGCCCAGCCTCTCGCCGGGTTCGCGGGGCAGGGTCCACCCGCCGGAGTGCTTGGTGAGCCAGGAAACCCAGTGCGGCCACCATGAACCGGCATGTTCTTTGGCGCCTGACAGCCACTCGTCGACGGTGTCAGGTTTGGGTGGTTTGCCGGTCCAGTATTGGTACTTGACCTTGTCGGGCGGGTTGATGACGCCAGCAATGTGGCCGGAGCCTGCGAGAACGAACTCGACCGGACCGCCGAACATGCTCGCGCCACGGTAGACGGACACCGCCGGTGCGATGTGGTCCTCGCGGGTTGCGATGTCGAAGATGGGGAGCGTCACCTTGCCCAGATCGAGCTTGATCCCGCCGATTTCGAGCTGACCTTCGGCGAGGTTGTTCTCGTTGTAGAACTCGCGCAGGTAAAAGGCATGACACGTCGCAGCGATGCGCGTCGAATCCTGGTTCCAGAACAGCAGGTCGAAGGGGAAGGGCTTGCGGCCCAGCATGTAGTTGTTGACGATATAAGGCCAGATGAGATCACGCGGACGCATCAGATTGAAGACGTTGGCCATGCGTGAGCCATCGAGAAAACCGCGCTCAGCCATGACCTGCTCGAGGTTGTCGAGCTGCTTGCTTTCGGTGAACAGCAACAGATCACCGGCCTTCGAGAAGTCGACCTGCGTGGTCAGTAGCGTTGCGGATTTGAAGGGGGCCTCGCCACGGGCAGCAAGCCACGCCAGCGTCGTTCCGAGTAATGTCCCCCCGACGCAATAGCCGAGCACATTGCATTGGGGCAGCCCCGTTTCGCGCCGGACAGCATCGGCAGCCGTCAGGAGCCCTTCGACCATGTAGTCCTCGAATGTGACGTTG
>CAZZPH010000333.1:0-3530 GCA_964655725.1 uncultured Hyphomicrobium sp. | reverse complement strand
TGCAGCACGCCCGACAGCAGAATAACAAGCGCGGTCAGCGTGCAGATGACGACGGTGTCGATGAACGGCTCCAGCAGCGACACGAACCCTTCCGTGACAGGCTCCTTCGTTCGCACGGCCGAGTGCGCGATCGAGGCCGAGCCAAGTCCTGCTTCGTTGGAGAATGCCGCACGCCGGAAACCCTGGATCAGTGCGCCGATGACGCCGCCCGCAATGCCCACATCGGTAAATGCACCCGCAATGATCTGTCCAAACGCCCACGGCACCATGTCGATGTTGATCGCGATGATGACGAGAGCGGTCCCGCAGTAGAGTACGGCCATCACGGGAACGATGCGGCTGGCGAAGCGCGCAATGGAGCGGATACCGCCCACGATCACCGCAAAGACGACCGAGGCAAGCAGCAGACCCGTCACCCAACCTTGACCGTTGAGCCAGCTCTCCTGGCCGCCGCTGACATTGACGAGCTGCGCATGGACCTGGTTGGCCTGGAACATATTGCCGGCACCCGCCGAGCCGAGCACGCAGAACACGGCAAACACGATGGCCATGACACGGCCAAGCCCTCCCAAACCGCGCTCTGCAAGCCCCTTGGAGAGATAGTACATGGGCCCGCCCGAGACGTGTCCGTCCGGGTACTCGTTGCGATACTTCACCCCGAGCGTGCATTCGGTGAACTTGGACGCCATGCCGAGGAGGCCTGCGAGGATCATCCAGAACGTCGCGCCTGGTCCCCCGATCGATACGGCGACGGCCACACCTGCAATATTTCCCAGTCCAACGGTTCCCGACAGCGCGGTGGAGAGCGCCTGGAAGTGCGACACCTCACCGGGGTCCTTGGCGTGGTCGTATTTGCCTTGTACGAGGTCCACCGCGTGGCCGAATGCGCGGAACTGGATGAACCCGAAGTACAGGGTAAAAACGGTGGCCGCCACGATGAGCCACAGCACGATCCACGGGAAGGCCGTTCCCGGCAGAGGGGAAAATATGAACTGGACGAAGGGCGCTGTCAGAACTCCGACCCAATCGTTGATCGTCTCGTCGATGGATTGGGCCCAAGCCGCACCCGGCCAGCACGTCGCCATCACCAGGACGGGGAGCACCCTCCAACCAAGACCGTTCATTATGCCGTGCCTCCCCGTGATGCCCCACTCGCGGGCAACCTGCCGCATCGCTTACGATAATCCCACCACGTTCTAGCCTAGGCCACCCCGCGCATGCGAGGCAATACGCACGATACCCACCACCGCGCACGCCACGGCGAAGGCTCAAACCGCCAGCGTGTCGGGGTAGCCCACCGGCGAAAGGGGCGCATGCTAAAGATCCTCACGGGCAGGTTGAAGCGGCGGCGGGCCATGGGGATCATCATCCCGGCGGCTCTGGCGATACTCACCTTCATCGCCAGTTTCATCCCCAGTACGTCCTTTGCCGGGGGTAAAGCGCCCGCCGGGGCAACCCCTGCTGGGACCCTGGTTTTAGGTGTCGCAGGTCCGCAAACGGGACGGCACGCCGCGATGCTGAGCGCCATCCAGTTGGGCGTCACTCAGGGCCTGGCGCAATGGCAAGCCCGCGATCCGGCAAAGCCCCCATCACCACCCCGCTCTGAAGTCGTCGACGACGGCTGCGCACCCGAAACAGCCAGAGGGGCCGCCGCTGCTTTGGTTGCGCTGCGCGTTACGCTGGTCATTGGACATCCCTGCCCCGCGGCCGCCATTGCGGCTGCACCCGTTTACGCAGCAGCGGGCATCCCCTTCATCGCTTTGGGTGTACGCCATCCAGATCTGACCGATCGCCGCGCCGGTCCGGCAACGTTCCGCCTCGCCGGCCGTGACGACCGCCAGGGAGAGGCCGCCGGAGCAATTCTGATGGCCACCGCGCCCCAAAGGCGCATCGCCATCATCCAGGATCGCACCGCCTATGCCCGCGCCATCCTGGCCTCCACCCTGTCTGCCTTGGAGAAACATGCCGTAGGGCCCGTGACGGTCGTACCCATCGTCGCCGGACGGCGCGACTACGACGCCCAATTGACCGAACTCGCGCAGACGAGGCCAGAAACCGTGCTGTTTGCGGGCTATCCGGCTGAGGCAAGCGTCATTCTGCGCGGAATGGTTCGCGCCGGACTGCCCGCCGTGCTCGTTGGCTCTGATGCCGTGGCCACGCCGGAGTTCGCCGATACTGTTCGCCAGACAGGACGTGAACAGCGCGTCCGCGTCCTGGTACCCGCCTCCACCGCCGCCACCCTGCTCGCTGGTACTGACGCCGGCACGCGATCACCTTGGACGGGTGAGCCGACCTCGAACCCGTTGCTCGGAGCATTTGCGCTCACCGCGGTCGAGATCTGGAATGGGATCGAAAACGCGCCGGACGATGGTAGCGCCGGCGGCCTTGCTGATGCGATTGCGACGCGGCGGCACCTGACCTCGACATTCTCCTCACTGACCTTCGACGCGCGTGGTGATGCCAGCATCCCCTCGTTTACCGCATCGGAGTTGGTGGAGGGCCAATGGTCCAGCGTGCGCGCGACGATCCGTTAGGACACCGGCCCACTATTCATCCTTTGACGGGGCAGTCCGGCCAACGGGTGCACAGCTGGGGATGGCGACGACTGCTGCGGCGACGCCATCCCGTGCTTCTCAAATGCGCACCGCCGCGCGCGTTGCGCAGCCTTGCCCCTCTGATATCGTGACGGCCATCAGGTTGGCCGTGACGCGCGGATCTGAGGGGTCAGCGCCCTTGAGATTCCTGCAGGCACTCCTGCATGATCTGGCGCTCCATGCGCTGAAGATCTTCGGGAACCATGCGGCCGCGAGCGCGGTAGGTGTTGATACGCTCCTTCAAAAGGGCGTAGCAGGCCCGCGGATCATCGAGTTCTTCGAAACGGTTCTGAAGCTCGGCAATCTCGCTCTGCATCTGTTCAGACATCATCTTCCACTCGTTGTGCTCGCCGGGCCCGTCGAACGGCAGATCGCTGCCAGTCTGTTCAACATGAGGGGGAGCATCGGGATCAACACGTCCCATCTTAGCAACCCGTCGTTTCCAGACCCTTGCACTGATCATACACAGTGCCGCCCGGCCAACGACTTCCCCGCTCAAGTTTCGGTCACCCAACTCACGGTTTCAACACCGGCCCTCCGGCCTTAACGCAGCGTTTCCTGGTCTGGTGCAACCCGGCAGTCCCGGCACCAGACGAGCTAGAAGGATCCGCACGCGATGCCCACTTCAAGCTCTCCAAATATGGCTCGATATTGGCGTGATTCCAGTCCGGCCGCGCGCCGTTGCACCAGGATCACGCTTTCCCAGAGCGGTTTTCTCGATCAATTATTTTTGCCGATTGTTTCCTGGTATTGCTGATTGCATCTATCAATCCGCATTTGCGCGTCATTTCGTGCCTTTGTGCATTGCAATACCTGAAGCCGACTGTGACCGGGCATCCACGGCCAAGACCCTTCTCACGCGTCCGGCCTCCACACCCGGACGAGATGTCGCGCACACCCTGCCCAAAACCTTCCGCTGCAGCGTCTGCCCCTTAA
>CAZZPH010000332.1:0-3542 GCA_964655725.1 uncultured Hyphomicrobium sp. | reverse complement strand
TTCGAAACCGGGGACAGACGATGGACGCGCGTATCATTTCCCTTGCCAGCTACAGGGCCGCCCGTCGCGGGGCATCCGCCGTGGCTGTCAGCGAGCCGGCAGTGATCGAAGGTGCCGACGACATCGCACGCCGCTTCCATTTCTGGCGCGGCGCTTCAGGGCGCCGCTACGTGCACACGATCTACTCCCTGCTGGAATGCCCAGCGCTTCCGTCCGGTAATTATATCCTGGTTCACCGCGACGAGAATGGGAACCGGGCCGTGCTCGCCATCGGGCGCGTCAGCCACGCTGCCCAATCCCTCAACCTCGCCGAGATCCGCCATCGCGGCGCTGAACTTGGCGCCAACGAGGTGCACGTCCATCTTCTCGCACCCAATGCCAAGCAGGCACGCCTGATCGAGACCGATCTGAGGAGCGGGCACTGCGCCTCCTACATCTGCGGCCTCGCGGCATCGAACTAAGCGTTCTGACGCACCGCAGCGCCAGATCGCCTGGCACTCATGCGAACGGTGCTCAGACGCGGTCCGTGCGGCTAGCGCAGCCGCGCTCTGTCCCGCCAGATCTTATTCCGCCAGACCGCGCCGGAAACTAAAGGCATGACGTATGCGCTGCCGATTGGCAAAACGTTGCCGGGATCGCAACGTCACGGCCGCGGGTTTGGCCGCAAATGCACCGCAGCGTGAGATGTGGACGGCCTCTCCCCGACCCGATCGGGGCGCCACACCCGCCAGAACCCCCAGCCGATCGAGCAGGGGCTGGCGGATCCGAAGTTCTGCCAGCTTCGCAAGAGTTGCTTCGAGGTAACTGAGGTTGGTCCCCGCAACACCGCGTGCGGCACGAATGATCGCCGCCTGCTGCTCCAGTTCAAGCGGCCCTGCATAACTCGGGTGGCGCTGCTCTGCGACGTAGGCGAGAGCGACGGCGCGCGCACCAACGGCATCACCGGGACAGCCGGCCAGATCCACGGCGATGAAAGCCTCGCGATAGACGCCGTAGATCAGTTCACGGCCGGCCAGGTAGCGGCGCACCTCAGCCCTGTCCGCCTCAGCCACGCGAAACGCCAAGCCCTCGCAAGCCCCACCCCGGTCCAGCCCCAGAACAAGGCCCGGACGATTGCTGTTGCCGCGATAGTGCATGGAATAGATGCAGAAGGAGCGGCGATAACCGTGGATCCGCGCGCGCCGGACCTCGACGTGCCGAAAGCCCGGCTGCCACATCAACGATCCGTATGCGAAAACCCACAAGTCCGTGCCGTCGCGCATCCCCGTGCTCATCAATGTGCCATCCAAGCGCGCACCTGAGCGGCCGGATGTGGCATCACCCGCGGTCCTTGGCGCCAAAGGGTGGCCGGCCGAAGCTTGGACTTGGCGTATCCTGTCCTGCCTCGATCACGCCACGGCGGATCGCGCGCGCCTCGCTGAACAGCGAGTGGAGGGTCTCCCCGTCGCCGAACCTGATCGCGCGCTGCAGGGCCGTCAGATCTTCGCTGAACCGGCCCAGCATCTCCAGGACCGCCTCACGGTTGTTGAGGAAGACATCGCGCCACATCACGGGATCGGACGCCGCGATGCGCGTGAAATCGCGAAATCCACCAGCTGAGAACTTGATCACCTCGCTATCGGTGACGCGCTCCAGGTGGCCTGCTGTATTGACGATGTTGTAGGCGATGAGATGCGGCAGGTGCGACGTGATCGCCAGCACCAGATCGTGATGCTCCGGCGTCATGATCTCGACGTTGGACCCCAGTGCGCGCCAGAACGCGGCCATCCGCTCCACCGCGGCGGCATTGGTTCCCGGTTCCGGCGTCAGGATGCACCAGCGGCCATCGAACAGCTCCGCAAATCCTGCTTCCGGACCCGACTGCTCCGTTCCGGCAATCGGATGGGCTGGCACGAAGTCGACCCCTGCGGGAACGTACGGGGCCACATCGCGCACGATGGCCGCCTTCACCGAGCCGACATCGGTCAAAATGGCGCCATGCCGCAGGACCGGTGCGATCTCTTGCGCGATCGCGCCGCACAAGCCCACCGGGACACACAGGATCACCAGATCCGCGCCCTCGGCAGCATCGCGGGCACTGGCATAACCGTGCTCAATGAGCCCCAACCTGATCGCCGTCTCGACGGTCTGCGCGGTTCGCGCCGACCCCACGATCTGGCGTGCGAGGGAGGCGCGCTGTGCGGCAAGCGAAATCGAAGAGCCGATAAGTCCGAGGCCGATCAGCGCGATGCGCTCGAATACAGGAGCTTGAGCGGGGCTCGTCATGGTGTGTGTTCCAGGAAATCAGCCAGCGCCGCGACGGCCGCCTTGTTGTCATCCTCGCTGCCGACGGTCATGCGCAGGCAATTCGGCAGACCATAGCTGCCGACCCGCCGCAGGATGATGCCGCGCTCCTTGAGAAATGCATCACATGCCGCGGCACCTCGCGTCTCGTCAGACGGAAAATGGATCAGCACGAAGTTCGCCACACTCGGCGTGACGTTGAGCCCGAGAGCGGCGATCGCGCTACTCAACCAGGACCGCCAGTGCGTGTTGTGCGCAATCGCCGCCTCCACGTGCGCCACATCGCCGATCGCCGCTGTTCCTGCAAGGATCGACGGCGTCGACAGATTGAAGGGACCGCGGATACGATTGAGCGCATCGGCAACAGCCTCGGGGCAATAGGCCCAGCCGATCCGCAGTCCGGCCAGGCCATAAATCTTAGAAAATGTGCGCGTCATGACCGTGTTGGCCGTCGTGGCGACGAGAGCCGCACCGGCCTCGTAGCCGGCGGACGTCACGTATTCCGCATAGGCGGCATCGAGTACGAGGAGCACGGATCCCGGTAGTTCGGCACGAAGACGGCACACGTCACCAGCAGGCAGGCAGGTGCCCGTCGGATTGTTGGGGTTGGCGAGAAACACCACGCGCGTGCGCGGTGTGACCGCGGCCAGTATCGCATCCACATCTGCTGTGAAGTCGCGCTCAGGCACGACGACCGGCGTGGCGCCAGAGGCGAGAATTACGATCCGGTAGACCAGAAACCCATGCTGCGTGTAGATCGCCTCGTCGCCGGGGCCCAGATACGCATGTGCGAGCATAGTCAAAAGCTCGTCCGATCCCGATCCGCATACGATGCGCCGCGAATTAAGCCCATAGCGGCCTGCGATGGCCTCGCGCAGCGCGCTCGCCTGTCCGTCCGGATAGCGCTCCAGGTCCTGGGCAGCCTCGTGGAAGGCCGCGAGTGCCCGCGGGCTCGGCCCCAGTGGGGTCTCGTTGGACGATAGCTTGATAGGTTTCAGACCGCCGCCAATGCGGCTCTCGCCGGGCACATAGGCCTCGATGGCGAGAACGCCCGGATTGGGACGGGGTTGGTCGATCGGCATTGTGGTTTTTGGCTCACTGCGTTCATGGGACATCGAGGTGGCACGCGGCCGCTGGGGCCACCGCCAGCGCACAAGGCGCGCGCCACATGACCTATACGAGCCGCGCGCCGCTTGGAAGCGCCTCGGACCGCAAGGTCCGCCATCCCGAGTTGCATGACCTTGCTTCTCCGGTCGGCC
>CAZZPH010000331.1:0-3561 GCA_964655725.1 uncultured Hyphomicrobium sp. | reverse complement strand
GTCGCACGACGTGAGGCTGCTGGAGCTGAAGCTCGGCTGAGTCTTCGCAGGTGATAATCCGTTCATCGTGATCGATGCAGCCGGTAAGACAGTTCAGCAGCGTGGTTTTTCCCGAGCCCGTACCTCCTGAGATGAGGACGTTGCAGCGCACCCGCCCGACGATTTCCAGGACTGTTTTGGCCTGCGGCGTGATCGAGCCAAATTTGACGAGCTGTTCGAGCTTGAGCCGGTCCTTTTTGAATTTTCGGATCGTGAGTGCAGGGCCATCGATGGCCAGCGGCGGCGCGATGACGTTGACACGGCTGCCGTCGGGAAGGCGCGCGTCGCAAATCGGACTGGATTCGTCGACGCGCCGGCCGACCTGGCTGACGATGCGCTGACAGATATTCATCAGCTGCTGGTTATCCGCGAACCGGACGGATGTCTTCTGAACCTTGCCGGAGACCTCGATGTATGTCGTTGCCGCACCGTTGACCATGATGTCGGCGATATCGTCGCGCGCCAGCAGGGGCTCCAGCGGACCATAGCCCAAGACGTCGTTACAGATGTCCTCGAGCAGTTCCTCCTGCTCGGCAATGGACATAACGACATTCTTGACCTGGATAATCTCGCTGACGATGTCGCGAATTTCTTCGCGCGCCGCCGCCGCGTCGAGCTTGGCAAGCTGGGTCAGGTCGATGGTGTCGATCAGCGCATTGAAAACCGTCGTTTTGACGTCGTAGTACTCTTCGGAGTGCCGCCGCTGCGCCTCGGCTGCATCGAGTGCCCGCTGCGGTGTGGCCACGGGTTCTGGAGCGCGCGCGGGAGCCGGTTGCGCTGCGGGCGGGGGTGCTTCCGGTGCTGCGGCCTGTCCTTGAGGGGCAATGCGGCGCGGCGCACCATTCTCGGTCGTTCGTCTGCCGAACATGCGATCGGTTCCTTAGCGCTTCAGTTTGAACTTCTCGAGCAGCGGAGCTAGGGCGGATTTCTTTTCGACCTTGGCCTCCCGCCGATGGGCCAGCGCCATCGCGATGTCACGGAAGGCGGGTGCCGACTTTGCGCGTGCGTTCAGTTCTTCGATCATCTGACCGTTATTGGACGCCTGGCCGAATGTTTCAGGATCGAATTCGAGCACTGCGAGGGCTTTGAGGCCGATGGCGTCTTCGAATTCCTTCACTGAGATCTCTGGCCGCTTTGGCATGTTGACCATGTTGAGCACGAGATGCGGCAGGCGGTCGTTCTTGCGCGACTGCTTGAGCAGATCGACGACGTTTTTGGCATTGCGCAAGTTGGCAAGATCCGGCGCAGCCGAAATCACGACCTCGTCGGCCTGAAGTAACACGCGCTTCGTCCAGGCCGCCCAGTTGTGCGGTAGATCAACGACGACGTAGGGAACATTCTGGCGGGCGACGTCGATGACCATATCGCAGCTGTCGGGCGAAATGTCGTAATCGCGGTCGAGGACGACGGGCGCTGCGAAAATTGACAGATGCTCCGAGCACTTGGTCAGCAAGCGGTCGAGAAGCACTTCGTCCAGCCGCTCGGGTGAGGACAGTGCCTCGGCGATGCCCTGGACGGGATCTTGATTGAAATCCAGGCCGGTCGTGCCGAACGCCAGATCGAGATCTGCGATGATGACGTCCGAACTCAGCGCTTCTGAGAGAGCCCAGGCCGCATTATGGCTGATTGTCGACGAGCCGACGCCGCCCTTGGCGCCCACGAACGCATAGACGTGGCCGACGGGATCGGATTCGGGATCGTTATACAGGTTCGAGATGCTCTCCATCAGCTGCAGCGGCCCGATGGGCGCAACGAGATACTCGCTCACACCGCGCTTCAGCAATTCACGATAAAGGATGACGTCATTGACGTGTCCGATGACGACGACACGCGTGCCGGGATCGCACGACTCTGCGAGGCGATCGAGTTCACTAAGCAGTTGCTGACGGGAGAGCGCACTCTCCAGAACGATGAGATTCGGCGTCGGACTTTCCTGATAGTGCTGCACGGCCGCCGACGCCCCGCCCATGTGGACGCTGATGTGCGCCTTGGAGAGACGGCGATCTTCCGATGCGTCCTGGACCACCTCGGCCATCTGTCCGCTTTCGCAGAAGGCCTGGATGGAAATGCGCGGAATGGGACGCGCACGCTCAAGGCCGTTGTCGGCACCGTCAGCGCCAGGGACGACGTCGTCGTACGACTCGACGCTGTTGTCGGCGATCGTGGAAGAGGATTTTGCTTGCCTGATCATGAAACAATAACCTCGATGTTATTCGCCGTCGGTCTGGACGCGCTCTTCTTCGGATTTCGATGCACCGGTGACTTCACCCTTGATGTATTTCTGCCAGGTGACGAGTCGCCGCTCTGCGGGACGGGCTGTCATGCCGCGAGGCACGATAAGATCTGCGGGATTGGCGACCATGGCCGCCAGATTCTTCTGGCTCGCGCACCCGAAGTTCGGATGTGGCAGGTTGCGTGGTTCACGCGCCAGGTTCGTCGGCCAGTGCCCGCACTCGGGGCCTTCGGCGACGTAGCGCAGGAAGGAGACCTTGACGGCCGGGTTCCCCATCCCCTCAGCGGAGAAGGGTTCGACCGCAATCGCGGTTTCGTGAATGCCCTGCTCGCTCAGCAGATTGCCGATCTCGTGGACGGCCTGGATCGCCGACACTTCGTTGGCAGACCCGCTGGGCGCTTCGATGACCAGGCGGCTGTTGCCAGCATCGCTCGCCCGTGCCCGCTGGGCAAAGCCGATGACGTCGGCGCGCTGTGCTGGAGTCAGGCCATGGGACCCACGCGGCACGGAAACAGTCAGAGTCTCTGGTTGCTGCGAGACCAGGATCGGGTGACGTTGCGTGGGATCAACCAGAGCCCAGCCCGCAACCTGTGTATGGTCTTCGCCGTGTTTGCAGGCAGCCAGTGTCAGGACAGCAAGTGAAGCGATGGCAATCCGCGATGCCGTGGCCGTCCGGGACGCAGCGGCGGATTTCGATGATCTCGTCATGGTAGTCGTCTCCAGCCTGTTCTGCGTCACTCGACGATGAAGCCGTAGTCACCCTTCAAGTCACCCGTTGGCGGAGCTGCATCGCTGGCGCCATAGATTCGGTTGAAGTGACCGAGGAAGTTCGCCTTGAGGTCGGTGGCTTCGCCGAGGCCGTCCAAGGGCCGCGCCAGTTCCTGCCGCGCCGTGGGCTTGACGATGTAGGGCGTCACGATCACGACGAGTTCCGTCTCGCGTTTCACGAAATCGCGGCTGCGGAAGAGTGTTCCCAGAATGGGGACGTCCTTCAGACCAGGAAGCCCGTCGATGTTCTGGCGCACCTCGTCCGAGATCAGGCCGGCCAGGGCGAGCGATCCGCCCGATGGAAGTTCGACCGTCGACTTGGCCTGACGCTTTTTCAGAGCCGGGATACTGATGCCCGACAGGGTGACGGCGCCCGAATTCGACAGTTCGCTCACTTCCGTCTCGATCTTCAGGCTGATCCGGCCTTCGGACATAACGGTGGGCGTGAACGCGACACCGACGCCGAACTCCTTGAAGGTCACGGAGATACCGCCCTGCGTGTCCACCACCGGGATCGGGAA